>CAYJOZ010000012.1:15246-21101 GCA_964371925.1 uncultured Treponemataceae bacterium
TCCCTTGTATTTTTGTAAAGCCATTTTATCTCCTATAAAAAGGTAATGAAAAATAGATTGAAAATCTACAGAATTTTCATACGTTTTTAAAATTACCTTTTTTAAGCCATTTCTAAACTTTATTTAGTGAATGGCATATTATATTGCATTTGCAACGCAAACTCTTAAATGAATGTTGGGCTACCATGTATACCTATTCATTCACGATTTTTTCTATAAACGTATACCCTAACCTTTTACAGCTCCAATCATAATACCCTGTGTAAAGGACTTTTGAAAAGCAATAAAAACGACTATAATAGGAAGTGCAGATAAGGTTGCACCAGCCATTAAAAGACCAAAATCTACCCCAAATTCACTCATCAAGGTAGCTAAGCCTAATTGCAATGTTAAATTTGCTCTTGAGTTGAGCATGATAAGTTGTAAAAAATAGTCGTTCCAACTTGAAATAAATGTAAAAATTGCCAATGCACCAATACCAGGTTTTACCATTGGTGTAACAATTGTTGCAAATACTCTTAATTCACTTGCTCCGTCAATCTTAGCCGCTTCTAAAAGTTCAGTTGGAATACTTTCTGAAAATTGTTTCATCAAAAAAATTCCAAACGGCCAACCCACTGCAGGCAGAATCACTGCCAGTAATGTGTCATGAAAGTTTAAAAAACTTACCAATTGTACTAATGGAACAAGAACTACTTGCTTTGGAAGAGCCATAGCAAATACAAACATACTAAAGATTGCAATGCGGCCATAAAACCTTTTTTTTGCTAGAACATAGCCTGCTAAGGTAGAGACTAAGCAAACAATGGCCATTGTAGCAAGTGATATGACAAAACTATTTATAAACCATTCTATTGCTGGCTGGTTAAAGAGCTTATCCCAAGATTCCATGGTTGGCGTTTTTGGAAACCATTCTGGAGGCAAGATAAGAGAGCTTCGTAAGTTCTTAAAGGAACCTGTAATTGTCCAATAAAAAGGAAACACAAAAACGAGGGATAAAAGAAATAAGACAGCCATTGTAATTCTGTCAAAAACTACTTTACCAGTTGATCGAACTTTAGACATATATACTCCTATAAAAAGTCAATGAAAAAACTTCCGTTTTTGATTTTGACTTTTTTCAAGCCGTTTTACAAAAAGAAAAACGGCTATGCAATACCGAGTTTGCGTAGCAAACTCAAAAATGAATGTCGTGACACCATTATGTCAAGACCTTCATTATATCTCCTAATTGCTGTCTGTTTTAAAAACTTTATATTGAACCATGCTTATAAGTCCAATAATAATTGCTAACGATACACCCATTGCATTAGCAAAACCAAACTGTTTTAAGTTAAATGCTTGTTCATACACCAAAAACATTACAGTTGATGAGTGAAAGCTCGGAGCACCATTTGTTAAAAGCTGCACTAAGTTAAAACACTGAAAGGTATTAATTGTAGTAATAATTACCACATACAACGTTGTGGGCATAATGCCAGGAATGGTTACATGCTTAAAGACTTGCCATTCACTTGCACCATCGATTTTCGCAGCTTCTAATTGTGATACATCTAAGTTTCCCAGAGCAGCTATATAAAGTACGATTGGCTGTCCAACACTTGTAGTAATTAACACTGTAATAATGGTTGAAAGCGCGTATTTCTTATCTCCCAACCATGAAATATTCTTATCTATAGTTCCTAACACATCTCTCAGCACCCAGTTAAGAACACCATTATGCTCATTAAATAGCCAAGCCCAAAATACAACAACAGCTACACTTCCAGTAACAACTGGTAAATAAAATATAGCTCTATACGCCGCTCTAGTAAAAGGTTGTCTATGATATAGCACATATCCTGCAAACAGGGAAAAAAGTACGATAAAAGGTACAGCAACAACCACGAGTATAATTGTATTTTTCAATGACCTTAAATAATATTCATTTTCATCAAAAAGACGAATGTAATTTGCAAGTCCGTTAAACTCAAAATTTAAATTTGTATAATCAAAAAAACTTGTAAAAATTCCCATTATCATTGGAATTAATACAAATGTTACAAAAAAGAATAAACTCGGTATTAAAAACAAATACGCAACAACGGTTTCTTTACCTGTCGAATTTAATTTTTGATACCACCCTTGTTTAGTATTCAACACAATATCATCCTCCACTCGAAATAAAAAGGGCAGCATAAAAATGCTCACCCTTTTTATATTAACTACTTATAGAGTACCATTAGCACCGTCAGTAAATTCTTTAGCTGCTTCTTCGCCACTAATTTCACCATTAGTTAGCTTTTGAAGTGTACCAAACCAAAGAGGTCTCATTGATGCATAACCATCAATTGTGTTATAGTATGGAATGAAATACTTATCTAGTGAAGCATAGAATTCCATGTCTGCATCTCCTGCATACAAGTTACCAAAAGACTTTCTAACTGGGAAAACAGTTGTTGCTTTAACATTCTGAGGCCCTACTGTTTCATCATCACAAAGCCATGCAATAAACTTTTTAGATGCAGCAATTTTCTCAGCGTCTTCGTTATCAAATACACAGAAACCATTTAATAGATATTCTAGTGTTGTATCAGTTCCATTAGGTGATGGGAATGGCACAGCAATAGCTTCAATGCCTGAAGCCATTAATTCCTTTTCACGTTGCTTTTGTAGCCCAGGGCCCCATAGAGACATTGCCCAGAATGTTGAGTTAATAGGAGTTGTGAAGTTAGTAATAGATTGTCCACCATCAGAAGAAATACCAGGTGCTAACCAACCTTCTTCTAATCCTTGCTCAACAATTTCAAATGCTTCAATACCTTCAGGTGTGTCCATTGTGTACTCTGTAACAGCAGCATCAGTTATATTTGCACCACCTAAGTTAGGAATAAATGCTCTTGTTCCTTGATCCCCACCTTGACTTTTTGAGAAAATTTCTACACCAAGATAGCCTTTATCTGCCATTTTTTTAGAAAGTGCAATAAAGTCAGCTGTTTTCCAAGTTCTGTCACCATCCATGTCAACAATTCTCATAAATTCATTGTAAAGTCCTGCATCTTCTAACGCTGTTTTGTTTACAACCATAGTAAAAGCTGCTGCACTTAAAGGGTACATCCAAATATTTTCACCATCGCCACTAGCTTGTAGAATAGCTTCATTTGTAATATCTGCTTCTAATCCACTTGAAGCAACAACATCATCAAGAGGTGCAAGGTATCCTGCTTTACCCCATTCTACAATACGTCCAGGAGCATCAAAAATAATGTCAGGAGCTGTTCCACCTTGAATTGCTGTTGTAATTTTCGCAGGGCCACTTGCAAAATCAATCATCTCGACTTTAATTTTAATGTCTGGGTTTTCTGCCATAAATTGTTCAGCAAGTTCTTCTTCATAGACACCTGATCCACTGTCTGAATTAAAAGCTGGGAATGCCCACCAAGTTATTGTGGTAACCCCTTCTTCATCTTTTGAACCACCTGCAAACATAAGTCCACAAGCTAAAAGAGCAACAACTGCAAGTAATGCAATTTTTTTCATAATTTTCCTCCGATAAGATTTTAATGTAGTTTGTACTACAAACTACATTAAAATTATAAGAGCTGAATTACAACTTGTCAAGTATTTTTTTTGATTTTTTTATACCATTTTCATAGAAATATGTTATAAATGGTTTAATTGAGGTTTGATCATATATTAAATCTTATATGCTTGATTCAATTTTAAACTCATAGGAAAAATGATATTGCATAATAGCAAGATATTCTTCATAGTTTTTGTTTTTTAATGCATCAACAATTTTTTTATGCTTTTCATACGTTTTTATATGATCTTTTATGTATTTTTCATGATAGTATTTTTCACAATTCCATGTTGCATCTACAAAGGCAACCATTACATCATTTTTAATATTTTTATATAACGTTCTATGAAACTCTGAATCAATTGCATACAACTCTACACTATCTGATTCATTTTTCATTTTATCAAGGCATTCTTCAAGTTTTTCAATTTGTTTATCCGTCATTGTATCAAAACATTGTTTTGCAAAACCAAGCTCAAGTACTTTTCGTACCTCTTGTGTTTGTGTTATTAAATCTACCCCATCGGCAATAAGATTTAGAAATATAACACTTGATAAAATATTTGAATTAAAGCCGTTCAAAGTCATGCCAACACCGGGCTTAGAAGAAACAACCCCAATTATTTCGAGTGTTTTTAGAGCTTCCCTCAAAACATTTCTAGATACACCAAGTTTTTCCGCCATTTCCATCTCTGTCGGCAATTTATCACCTGGTTTAAAATTATACTTTACAATATAATTTTTAATTTCTTCATATACTTGAAGATAAAGCTTCTTTGATTTTAAATTTTTCATTCTTTTCTCACTTTCACTGCCTTAAATCGTCATTATATTACTTTTTATGCACTATACTGTGTATTAAAAAGTTCTCCAGTATATAGTTCGCATTATGCTTGCATGTTTTGTTAGGATACTATTATAAGGCTTTTTCAGATAAAATGCGCCACTCTCGTATAGGACATTCCATGGCTAATGCAATGAAAATCTCTTGAGCAAACTCTATATATCCTTGCTCACTACATAACTTTGCAAGCACATAGAAGCCTTCCCAAAAATAGTTGTTTTCTGCCCAAATAGCAATATCATTGAATAGCTTTACATCTCTAAAAAACTGTTCAAGTGTTGTATACGTATAGTTAATATCTCTGTCCATTAAAACTTCATCGATTCTTTGCAACGATGAGGTTGTATAAAGCAGTGCTGCTTCTAAAGCTTTTTCACTATAGCCCAAATCATTATAAAAATAGGTTAAGTAATTCCATGCTTGCAAAGATTTATAATAGTCATTTCTGAAAAGAAGAAAAAACCTATCTGAATCCATGCCACTTTTCAAGGCTGAGGTAACTGAAAATAAAAATGCCGAAGGCATTCCGTCTACATAGTATGATTCATCTTCAGATGCTATTAGTAATAATACTTCTTCAAACGCATTCCAATTTTGTGTTACTGCATATAAATCAGCAAGAGAATATAGAATATCAAACTGTACGTCCGGTATATCCAGTAGATGTTTATAGTCATAGGAAAGCAAAATATATGATTCTGCTATTTCTAGCTCACCTTCAATAAAATATAATTTTCCAAGTAAATAATTTGCTTCAGGATAATTAGCTGATTCACGCAAATATATAAGTAATTTATCCATGTTATAATCGAAGTATTCATAGGTAAAATCGATTAGTACATGCTCTATTATCTGCACGACATCTAAATCTTGGCGTCCTTTAAAGAAATATAAAAGCTGTTCAATATCTTTTCCTATTTTTTGCGCATTTGGTTTGCGGAGCTCTGTTTCAAGTGTGTAAACCGACCAAGCACTCTCAGCCTTTCTGGCATCTATAGCTTCTTGCGTTAATAAAAATGCTGTAGGAAAATCATTATCTTCAAATGCAATTTGAGCATCAGCTAAAATAAATTTAGCAAGTCGGTTCTGATCTGGCGGATCAGGGATTATATCTTGAGAAAACACTGATGCTGCTAAAGTGAGAATAGCTAGTATTTGTATACAAATTTTTACTGAATAATTCACAAAGATTCTAATTCCTCTATAAAGGCATTATCGGCATCTTTTAAGAGTATATTAACATCATCATTTTTAATAGTTCTTACAACTTGGCCTTTTTTAAAAATTATTGCACTTGTACGACTTCCAGTAATGCCAATATCGGCATGCTTTGCTTCACCTGGCCCGTTTACACTACACCCCATAACAGCAACTGTAATATTTTTATCCATTGCCATAAGGCGGTTTTGCCATCTATCAACAAAGGCGTGAACATCAAAACCGTTTCTA
>CAYJOZ010000013.1:0-11092 GCA_964371925.1 uncultured Treponemataceae bacterium
AACACGGCGTTCCAACCCCTGCAAACGATTTGGTATACTTGCAATTGAGAGCAATAGAGCAAAGTTATAAATGTCTTTGAAATCCACTCTTGTATATTAATTTCCTTTTTGTTATACTTTTTATATGACAAAAGGTAGAAATGCCATAAAGCAGGTACTCTTTTTAGTATATATATTCCTTGCAGTGCCTGTATATATCTTTGCTACACAAGAGGTAAAAACCGTTCTCTCAGATACATCAAGAGATAGTAACGCTACGTTAGTTATGTCTATGCCAGAACCAATAGACGAGCCTCCAAAAAAATTAGCAGAGGAGGAAAAAGCACAAACTGCAGTGCAACTAGGTCTAGGCTTCAAAAACTATGCATTTACTCAAATCGAAATAGAAAAAGATAGAGAGTATGCATTGCGTCTCTTCGCAGATGATGTCGATATAACACCTTTTAAATTTTTTTTCATGCATGAGTCAGCATATGGCTATAATGCTACACCATCTAACAATGGTGTTTTTTATAATTATACCCATTTTTCAGGAACCCAACTTTTGCCCCTCTTATACAGTGAACAGATCTACGGATTCACAGATACCGGTAAACCTCTTACAGTAAATGGGTCTGTAACGCATTTTAGTAATGGCTTACAAAACAATAGTAACTACTTTTACGATACTACAACAATAGATGCAAATGCCTCTTTAGATTTTACGTGGATTTTTTCAGACTATTGGCATGTAAAGACAGGTGTTTCATCTTCATACACAAATCGTTTTTTCGGAACACATTCATCTATAGCAATTCCAAGCAATATTCTGCAAAAAGAATCAAATGTAGTACTAAGCCCGTATATTGAGATTGGTTTACTTGAAGTATTACCGCTATTAAAAGTCCAATATACTGGCTTTTGGCTTACAAAAGAACATACTGAATACTTTCAACGCCTTTCTTTTTCGTATGATGGGATGAAGTTTTTTCGTTTAATGCAGGATTCTTATCTACAAAACGGTTCATCAATTCTAAGTATTCCACGAATAGACTTATTTCCTATTTTAATTGGACTAAGTATAGAGCCCGTATTTTCCTCAACAAATTCTATTGTTGTCCCCTTTTCTGTTGCTATGTCTGTATCAGCATGGCAAAGTGATGTTAACAAAGGCTATGTAGGCATTGAAGGTGGACTCACATCTGAATACACCGATGCTTCAGATGTATATTTAGATACTTATTTTACAGAGTTTGTAAAAAATCCAAGCGAGCAAAGTGATTGGTATGCATTACTTCGTTGGTACTTCATAATACCTATCGCGGAAAATATTGGTATTGTAACAAAAGCAAATGTGGATTATTCAAAAACAGCTTATGGTAATGGTACGCTTTTACCTGACTACACCACATATAACGAGACAACAGGATTGTACGAGCTTAGTATTCAAAACAGAGAAATTTTTAACACAGACTTTCTCCTTGGAATCAAAACACATTGGCTCGAAGCTACACTAGCACTTGAATCACAATGGTTAGATCAAGACATATTAACGCCAAAACATATCATTACCCCTGCACTAACTTTGATGACACCAGAAGAAACATTTTTTGCAACAGCAGAAACAAGCTTTGACGTAAGTAACAACACGGTTCCAAATATAGGCATTGAGATGGGAGCAAAAACAAGTGCTATGACATCTGTCGCCATTGAAATGTTGGATGTGATAAACCTATTTTCAAATCAAGACAGAATATTGGTTGGAGAATATATACACAATTCTAGTAAAGCATCAATAGTCGTTACAATAGAGCTATAATGCTAAACAAAATTACACTGTACTTGGGTTACAATTCAAAATTACATAAAAAAATGCCCATCATTTTGATTAGGCTACTGGAAAAGTAACAGACTTTTTCAGTGACCTAATTTTGACAGGCATTTTTTTTATAATAATGTTAGCGTTGTACTCGACCTGATGCATCACCGCCTGCAAGAGTTTCTACCTCTTTTACGGTTACTTGGTTAAAGTCACCTTGAATTGCATGCTTTAAGCAACTTGCTGCTACTGCAAAGTTAATTGCCTTTTGTGAATCATAGCCTGATAGCAATGAATATATTAGTCCACCACCAAAACTGTCTCCACCTCCAACACGGTCAACTATTCTAATAAGATAGTTAGGAGAAAAGAAAGCATCCTTTCCATCATAGAGCATACCTGCCCAGTTATTATCACTAGCAGAAATTGAACCTCTTAACGTAATTGCAACCTTTTTAAAACCAAACTTATCGGCTAATTGTTTTGCAACATCAATGTAACCTTCTTTACTTAATTCACCACCGGTAATACTTGAATCCTTTGCATGAATGTTAAATACATCACCTGCATCTTCTTCATTTGCAATACATACATCAACATATGGCATTAGTTCTGACATAACCTTGCAAGCTTCTTCTTTGCTCCACAAGTTTTTTCGGTAATTTAAATCGCAACTAACGGTTATCCCTTTTTTCTTTGCTACTTCTAAAGCCTGCTTGCACATAGTTGCACAAGACTCTGATAAAGCTGGTGTAATTCCCGTAAAGTGAAACCAATCTACATCAGTAAAAATTGCATCCCAATCAAACTCTGAAGGATCTGCTTCCGAAATAGCAGAATACTTTCGGTCGTATACAACCTTTGAAGGACGCTGAGATGCTCCCTTTTCTACAAAATATGAACCGAGACGTGCACCACCACGAATCATCAAAGATGTATCTACACCAAAACGTCGTAAAGAATTAACGGCACATTGTCCAATTTCATGTGAAGGTACCTTTGAAACAAATGCTGCTTCCATCCCATAGTTCGCTAAAGATACAGCAACATTTGCTTCTCCTCCAGCATACGTAGCCTCAAATTTTTCTGCTTGCACAAAGCGAGTATATCCTTCTGGCATAAGGCGCAACATAATTTCGCCAAATGTAATTATTTTTTTCATATTTATTTTGTCCTTATTACTTATTTAATTGCATCAGTGTATTGCAACGCTGTTTTTGTAAGGGCTTCAAAGTTACCCTCTTCGATTGCAGTAGTATCAACCAATTTGCCGCCAATACCAACGCCTACTATTCCAATATCAAAAAAGCCTCTAATGTTATCAGGGCTTATCCCTCCAACTGCCATCATTGGCACATGCGATATTGGGGCCCTAATTGCCTTGATATATTCAGTACCAAATACTCCAGCTGGAAAAAGCTTTAGAATATCTGCGCCCCAATTATATGCACTCATGATTTCAGATGGTGTCAAAGCACCTGGTATAGAAACAAGACCTTTTTCTTTTGTTCGTTCTATAACGGCTTGATCGACATTTGGCGATATTATATATTTTGCTCCACAAGAAGCTGCCTCATCAACACTTTTGCTCGTTAGAACAGTCCCTGCCCCAATCAGTACCTTTTCTGAAAAATGCTCAGAGAGGAGTTCAAGAGACCTTATAGTTTCTTTATATCCTTCTTCACTTGATTGATTAAAAGTTACTTCTACGCAGGAAATTCCACCTTCTACCAATGCGTTTACCGTATTGACTATATATTTTGACTGTACTCCTCTAACTATGGCAATTATTTTACCTTGTAAGAGGCCTTCTTTTACTTGTAACATAACCTTCATCTCCTAATATCGTATTATGCAGTAGATTTATTAATTTGTTAAAATTGGCCTTTACCATTCTGCAAAGGAGCCATCTTTATGTTGCCATATTGGATTTTTCCAATTATGTCCTACCTTTGCCATTTCTCTCACAAAATTTTCATTGACATCTATACCAAGGCCTGGTTTTTCTGGGAAGCTTAAATACCCATCGTTAAAAGAGAAAACATCTGTATTAAGAACATAATCCAAAACATCATTCCCTTGATTATAGTGCATTCCAATACTTTGCTCTTGTATTACAGCATTGTAAGAAGTTGCATCAACTTGCAAACAAGAAGACAATGCTAGCGGTCCAAGAGGACAATGTGGAGCAAGTGCTACATCATAGGCTTCTGCCATGCTTGCAATTTTTTTGACTTCTGTTATACCGCCAGCATGCGATAAATCTGGTTGAATAATATCCACATAGCCTTGTTGTAATAGTTTTTTGAAGTCCCAACGAGAAAAAAGACGCTCTCCTGTTGCTATTGGAATACTACAAGCCATTGCAACATCTCTAAATGACTCACCATTTTCACAAAGTACTGGTTCTTCAATAAACATTGGATCAAATTCTTCAAGTTTTTTTGCAAGAACCTTAGCCATAGGCTTATGTACTCTCCCATGGAAATCAATCGCTATACCAAAATCTCGCCCACAAGCATCACGGATACTTGAAACTCTCTCAAGTACTGCATCTACTTTGCTATAATTATCGATGAACTGTAATTCTTCAGTTGCATTCATTTTAATAGCTGTAAATCCCAGGGCTTGCCGTTCTTTAGCATCAGCTACCACGCCGCCAGGGCGATCTCCACCAATCCAAGAATAAGCTCGCATAGAAGTTCGGCATTTTCCACCCATCAATTCATGAACAGGTGCATTAAGATACTTACCTTTTATATCCCAAAGAGCTTGGTCAATGCCTGAAAGTGCAGACATTAAAATAGGTCCGCCCCTGTACAATCCACCTCTATACGTAATGTTCCATAAGCTTTCAATAAACCTTGGATCTTTTCCCACTATGTACTCATCCATCAGCTCTTTTACTGCGGCTTCTACAGTCGCAGCTCTGCCTTCTAGGACAGGTTCACCCCATCCTATATAGCCTTCATCAGTTTCTATTCTTAAAAACATCCATCGTGGAGGTACCTTAAACAGCTCATATGATATTATCTTCATTTAAACATCCATTTTTTTTAATATTAATCTAAATTATCTACACGTGTGTATAACTCATCACCATTCTTATACAAGCAGTAGTTTTTGTAAAAACATTTAAATGTTTCATGTAAATAATGCTTGTAATATCCCCCTGAGTGCGGAGTAATAATTAAATTACGTAGGCCCCATAATGGACTATATGAAGGAAGCGGTTCTACATCAAATACATCTAAAAATGCACCTTTAATAATATTTTCACTTAAAACCTTATACATAACATCACTTGAAACTAAATCTCCACGACCTAGATTAAGGAAAAATGCAGAAGGCTTCATTAACCTAAATTTTTCTTCACTCATAAAGTGATATGTTTCTTTAGTACTTGGTAACATTGTCAAAACATAATCTGCTTTTGGCAAAACAGTTGCAATGTTATCAATGCTATAAAACTCATCAAAAGTTTCATTGGTTTCTTGAATGGATCTACCTACACCAATCACGTTCATACCCATTCGTTTTGCGTATTCTGCCATTGTTGTTCCAATAGCTCCACATCCAATTAACACAAGAGTTTTTTCGAATATCCTTTCCTGATCAAGTTCTTTATACCAAACACGATCGTTTTGAGCTCTATTCATAAGATTCATCTCACGAGCTAGCATTACCATACCCATAATCGCCATCTCAGCCATGTGAATATTGTGTGCTCCTACAATTCGAGACAATATAATATTTCTACTCTTTAAATATTCAATATCATAATGGTTATACCCTGCACCAAGTGCTTGAATCCATTTTAAGTTTGTTCCCTTTTCTACGACTTCACGGTCATATGGTGTTGAAACTAATATTTCAGTGTCAGCTATGTTATCTAAAACTACATTTCTATCTGTAGTTACAATTACTTCATCATTTGAAAATTTTTCTTCAATAAATTGTTTTGCCAAATTAGTATATTCCATACGCGTATCTGGCCATATTATTATCTTGCTCATTTTGCCTTTCCTTTTTTTCGCTTACCGCTTATCATGTTAAATACTATTGTAGCCAAAACTACAACCATAAAAAATATCACTATTGGGCTTTGAAGGAAAGGAATAAAACTTCCTTCTGTCAAAAACAAAGCCCTACGTAAGTTTGACTCCGCTAATCTTCCTAATATTAATGCTAAAACAAGAGGCCCCATAGGGAAATTGAAATGTTTGAAGAACAATCCAAATACTCCGGCTACTAACATAATTCCAACTTCAAAGAACGAATTATTTACAGTATAAACACCTATGATTGAACATAGCAAAATAATTAGCCATAATACTTCTTTCTTTATTTTTAGCACTCTTCCATACAATCCTGTAGTTAAAACACCTATAATTAAGATAAAAAAGTTTGAAAGGAACAGTAATCCTATTATACTGTTTACAAAACTCATGTTTTCTACAAACAGCATTGGACCAGGTCTTAAACCATATGAAAAAAGTGCTCCAATAAGTACTGCCGTTGCAGCATCACCAGGAATTCCCAGTGTTAACATTGTTGTCATCGTACCACCAATAACACCATTGTTTGCCATACATGTAACAGCTAAACCTTCTTTTGAACCTTTCCCATACATTTCTTTATCTTTTGAAATCTTTTTACTTTCATTCCAAGTAATAATTGATGCTATATCGCCACCTGCACCAGGTATTGCACCAACAACAACAGAAACAACACAGGTCAATAGCCCAACAAATAGTGAGATGGGAATTTCTTTTAATTTTTTTAAGACTCCCTTTATTGACGTGTCTTCTTCCATTTTTGCTTTAACATCATCATTCTTGTTCATTTGTTCAGTGGTTATTTGATATAATACTTCAGCAAAACCAAATAAACCTATCATTACAGCAATAAATGATACACCTTGTAATAATTCAGTAGATCCAAATGTGTATCTCGGAGCACCAACCATTGAATCAATACCAACAGTTGATAATAATAAACCTATAACACCCATTAGGATACCCTTTAACTTGTTTCCTTGTGAAATGCTTATCATCATAGACAAACCGAATACGGCAAGTGCAAAATATTCCATAGGCCCAAATCTCAAGGCAAAACTTGCGAGTGGTTTTGCAGCTAAAAGCAACACAATGGTGCTAAAAACGCCACCAATAACTGAATAAACAGTATTAATCAACAATGCTGTTACACCATTATTATTTTTTGCTAGAGCATGTCCGTCTAGCGTTGTCATTATTGAAGCTGGTGTACCTGGTGTGTTAATGAGAATAGCAGATATACCGCCAGCCCATACTCCAGAATTATATACACCTAGCAACATTGATAGCCCCTCAAGAGGCTCAAGCACAAATGTAAAAGGAGTTAGGATTGCCAAGGACATTGTTACCGATAGTCCTGGTATTGATCCAACAATTGTCCCTAAAACAATACCTAATAGATTGTATAGAATAACATCCAAAACTAATATGCTTTGTAAAACTTCAAACATCTTTTTCTCCTTTTACAGCAAGACGTTAAATACGCGAATTAACAAGAAATACAAAAATACAGGAACCGCAACAGCAGAAACTACATACTTTTTTGTTAATAGTTTATAGAAATACCCTAATGCAAAGAAGAAAACAAGCATCCCCAAAATAAAATGGATATATCTCCAAGCTAAGAAACTTACGACACACACTAAAATAGTAGCTATCATAAGCTTAGGGTTGTGCATTTCTACTTTATTCAAAATTGTTTTTCGATAAAAAAGACCTGCACAAACAATAAGCGCGATTAGTGAAGTAGCTAATATATCTGGGAACATCCATGCTTCTACAGTAAAACCTGTAGCAGCAGAGATGCTTGAATATGCCACAACTTTAAAAAATACAGCAGCGGCAAGTAGTACTATCACAAAGGATATTTCTCGTATTTTCATATATTCTTCTCTCTTTTTCTATATTTATTGCCCAGAATTAACTTGTTCAATCAATGAAGCTAATTCACCTTCTGCATTTTGAGCAAATTCACTGAACTCATCAGGGCTTCGATAGTGGGCTTCCATTGCAAGTCCAGCCATAAATTCGCCAAATTCTTCACTTTCAATAGCTTTTTTAAATGCATCTTGTAATACACTAGCCACATCTTCAGGTACTCCAGGAGGTGCTACGAAACCACCCCAGTGAGTTGAACCAAAGTCATACCCAAGTTCAACTGTAGTTGGTGTATCTGCTAGTACTTCAGAACGTTCTGTTGAAATTGCTACTAAAGGAATAATATCCCCTGCTTCAATATTTGAAAGAACTTCAATAGGACCTGCAACAACAGCATCAACATGTCCACCTAGAAGAGCTGCAACAGCTGGAGCACTTCCTTCAAAAGGAACAAACTTAAATTTGGCTCCGCCTAATTCGTTTTCAAGACCAACTGCAGCCATGTGCCAGAATGAACCTGCACCTGCAGTACCAATAGTTATTGTATTAGGGTTTTTCTTAGCAGCTGCTACCATTTCTTCAAATGAATCGTATTCACTGTTTTTTCCAACTGCAATAACTGGAACAGTGATATAAGCTTGTCCAAGTGCTGTGAAATCTTCAATACCTGTATTTGCATAACCAAGCGTTCTTACCATAGAAATTTCAATAGGCACGTGTCCAAAAGTGTACCCATCAGCTTTTGAATTTTTTACGAATTCAAAAGCTGTGGCTCCGATTGCACCAGGCTTGTAAACTGCAACAACAGGAACACCAAGTTCTTTTGACATAAGTTCTCCAACCTTTCTTGACACTTGGTCAGAAAGCCCACCTGGATTTGCTTGAACTACAAGCGAAACCTGTTTTGAAGGATAACTCTCTTCACTTCCACCACCTGCAAATACAGAAACACTTGCAAGTACCAACACACAAATTAACAAACTTAGTTTTTTCATGTGATTCTCCTTAGTTAAATTTTATATCCAAACAGCACCCTGTGCTGCTGAACTCGCAATTTTTTTATAATGGCTTAAAAAACCATCTTGAATATCTTTCTCTACTTTCACGACAATCTGTTTTCGACGTTGCATTTCTTTTTCATCTATATTTAGATTAATACTGTTATTTTCAATATCTATACAAATAGTATCTCCATTTTCTATTAATGCAATTAACCCGCCCTCATAAGCTTCAGGTGAAATATGACCAACAAATAGGCCTCTGTTAGAACCAGAAAAACGTCCATCTGTAATTAGTGCACATTTTTGCAGCAAGCCCATACCCTCTAACATTTTCATTGCTTGATACATTTCAGGCATTCCAGGGCCACCTTTAGGACCTTCATAGCGAATCACTACAACCATTCCCTCTGTTACACTACCTTTTAGTATTTCCTTAACTGCTTCCTGTTCTGAATCAAACACTATTGCCGAACCTATAAACCGTGCCATTCCATTAGGAATTGCGGATGTTTTTACGATACATCCATCAATGGCAATATTTCCAAACAAAAAAGCCAACCCAGCTTTCTTCGAAAAAGGCGCATCAATCGGCTTTATTACCTCCGGTCGGGCACTATTTGCAGTACTACTTATTATTTCTTCCAATGTTTTTCCTGAAGCTGTTAATGTATCCATATCTAACATTGATGCAATTGATTTTTGCACTGCCATTACGCCACCAGCTTCATGGAAATCTATCATATCATACTCTGATGATGGATATACTGCAGCAGTCTGAGGGCATGAAGAAGCTATCTCTCTTAGTTCTTCTAACGATAAATATCCAAGCCCAGATTCTTTATAAATAGCTTGCAAGTGCATCACTGCATTTGTTGATCCGCCTAAAGCAAATAAAAATCTTGTAGCATTATTAAATGCCTTTTTTGTAAGAATTTGGCGACTCTTTATATTTTCTTTTGTAAGGCGAACAATTGCTTTTCCACTGTCTTCAGCACACTTCAGTCGATCTTCACTAACTGCTGGTATTGTAGCACATCCAGGTAATGATAAGCCTAAGGCTTCTGAAATGCAGCACATAGTATTGGCAGTACCCATCATAGCACAGGAACCATGCGTCGGCTCTGCTATATTTTCAATATGATCAAACTCTTCTTGAGTGATTTTGCCTTGTTTTTTCCACCCAATTGCTTCCGTAATAATATTTCCATCCCAGTGCTTACCATCATACTCTGCAGGATACATTGGGCCACCATTAACAAGGATAGCTGGTATATTTAAGCGAGCGGCAGCCATGAGCATACCTGGTACAATTTTATCACAGGAAGCTAAAAGCACTATAGCATCAAAATTATGTGCTCGTACCATAATTTCTATGGATGCAGCAATAATATCACGAGCAGGAAGAGAATATCGCATACCGGTATGCCCTGCTGCAATACCATCACAAGGAGCTATCACCCCAAATGACATTGGCGTTCCACCAGCCTCTTTAATACCCTTTTCAACTTGTGTGCATACCTCATTCAAATTAAAATGCCCTGGGTTTGAGTTAGTATAGGAGTTCGCAATACCAATAATAGGCTTTCTTAAATCTATATCTGTGAAGTCCATGGATTTGTACAACGCCCTTTTCAAAGCGCCTTCGTCTCCACGTAATATAGAATTAAATTGTTTTGCTGCCATTATAACGCAAACTCCTCACAAAATTTCTCTATTAGGCTTATATCAATTTCATTTTTCCAAGCAGGAAGCCTACAGTAATCCGATTCAATAATTTTTCGGTATTTTAAGATAGTTTTCTCTACTTTAATAATGTACTCGATGCTTCCCATCCAGACATCTATATAACACTTTAACCTTTTATGAACTTCACACGCTTTTTCAATTTGTCCCGATTGAAACAAAGAAAAAATCTGCAAGTATACCTCTGTAAACGAGCAACCAGGAATAATTCCTGATCCTCCAGACTCAAGTACTGACATCATATGTATACCTGCATATCCGTTTAGAATGGTTGCTTCAGGGTATAAGTTAATAAGTTCCTTGATTTCTGTCATTGGATTTGGAGATTCTATTTTATACACTAAATTTGTATATTTATTTCCAAGTTCGCACATTTCAGCCATTGTAAATAAACAGTTTGTTTCTTTTGGTGCATATTGTAAAATAACTGGTATTTTTACCGAGCTCAAAACTGCATCAATATGATAAAATAAATCTTCTTTTGATGGTGAGAGGAAAAAAGGTGGTAACAACATCAATGCATCTGCACCTTTTGATTCATAATTTTTTGCTCTTAGTATCGCTAATTCTGTAGAATGGTCGGTAACAGATAGAATTTTTTTATGTGTACAATT
>CAYJOZ010000013.1:11102-19605 GCA_964371925.1 uncultured Treponemataceae bacterium
CTGCCAAATATATATTACACAATTCTTCTCGTTCAAAGTCATTTAGTTTATAAAACTCACTCGCAATACCAAAAAGAATACTTCCATGAGCACCTGTCTTTTCAATATATGTTACAACTTTCTTAAAGTCATCATAATTAATTTGACCGTCATCATTAAAGGGCATTGCCACTACAGGGAATATACCGCTAAGTGATTTTAATTCTTTTTGCATTACAAGCTGATTCCTTCTTTTTTATTGTTCGTATTTCCGAACTCTCATTGTTTATACGAACAGTATAGCACAGTTGTTTTTGCTTGTCAAGTTTTTTTTATTTAATTTTTACAATTCTGAATCAAAGAAAAAATACTTGATTTTTTTCTACTAATACTTTATCATTGTTCGTATATACAACTCAAAAGGAACTACAACTATGATTGCTAGCAATGACACAAACTTACACCTTCCAACATGGAGAGTGTTTAGAATTCTAGAGGTAATTTCACTTCATAAAGATGGATTAACACTCAGTGAAATTGCACAGCATACAAGTATTCCGAAAGGAACGCTCTCCCCTATTGTTCAAACACTTGTATCGGTGCATTTTTTACATAAATCAAAACCTTTACAACGCTATACACTAGGTATAAAAACAATTGAGGTTGGGCAGCGTTTTTTTGATCATTTCGATTTGTTGGAAAAAGTAAAACAGGAAATACATACTGTAGTCGAAGGATGTTCTGAAACATGCCATCTAGGGGTATTGGAGGAAGGCGATGTCCTTTATTTGCACAAAGAAGATTCAAACAAAGCAATACGAATGTTTTCATCCATTGGAAGGCGCTTACCAGCTTATGGGACAGGACTTGGAAAAGCACTGCTTTCAGGATTTTCTGAAACCGAAATAAGAAATCTATATCCAGAGGGATTAAAGCCAATAACAGAAAACACAATTGTTGATTTTTCTATTCTCATTAGACAACTAGAACAAGCTCGCCTAGAGGGAGTTGCATATGAAAAAGAAGAATCAAGTATGCAAATTCAGTGCGTTGCAGTTCCATTACGTAAAAATAATGAAATTCAAGCCGCAATCAGTGTATCTATACCTGTTTTTAGAGTAACTGATACATTAATAAATGAAGTTAGGAGCTTACTGTTTATTGCTCAAGACAGAATTGAAACCATACTAAGAGGCACAGACTACGACTTTACATATATACATTAATATATTTTTCGAGAAATATAGTGTAATATAATACTACAATTTACCCAAGACCTAAGAATGAATAAATAATAACTGTTGAAACGCCTGCTAAGCAAATAGCAATACTACTCATTGCGCCTTCAGTTTCACCCATTTGAAAAGCACGGGTAGTCCCCAAAGCGTGTGTTGAAGTCCCAATTGCCAACCCTAATGCAGTTTTGTTTTTTATACCAAAAATCTTTCCCAAAAAAGGAGCAGCAATAGCGCCAGTGAATCCTGTGATAGTAGTCGATGCAAAGGTAACTGCCGTTACTCCGCCTGCCATTTCAGCCAAAGGAAGCGCAATAGCTGTCGTTACAGACTTCGGATATAAAGCCACCTTTATTGCCTCGTCGAGTCCAAAAATACGACTCATTACAATTATTGATCCAATTGCAGCAGCAGAGCCAACAAAGGTTCCAACTAATATAGGAATCAGATTCTTTTTCAAAACCTCAAGGCGATTGTATACCGAAACAGCAAGGAGTGCTGTCATAGGTGCCAAAAACATATAAATAATATCACCACCCAAATTATATGCTTCATACGGAACATTAAAAACTTCTAAAAAAACAATACACAGTACCATTGCAATAATCAGCGGATTTGCAAAAGGATTGTTAAAGCGAGAGCGTATTTTTACCCCGATATAAAAAGTAAAAATTGAAAGCGCAATACCAAAATATGGCGAATAAATAAATGTGTTCCAAAATGTCTCAAACATACTATACCCCCTCAACTTTGGAAGCTTTTTTGCCCCGCAGATGTGCTTGTAGCTTTATCACTGCTTGAACGGTCCACCCGGTTACAGCAAAACAGATAAAAACCGATACAATATTAATAATAACAAGAGGGACAAGAATTTCTCCGAGAAGTTCAAGATGCTCCATCAATGCAAGCCCTGGTGGAATAAAAAAGAAAGCCATAATTTGCTGCATAAAATCAGCCTTTTCTCGTATATGATGCACTTTAAGCAGCCCAAACAATAAAAGGAAAAATAACACCATCATGGCCAAGACACTACCAGGCATTATAAATGGAAGCACCGATGATATAGCATTACATACCAAGCAAAGGGTAAAAACTAGAGCAATTTGTAATAGAATTTTCATGCCTTATACTATCATGAAATAAAGATTTTGACAAGAATAGGTTAATCACGCAGCCAAGTCTTTACTGCCACCACCGCAGAAGGAAAAGCAAAAGGTATAGCTTCTATATCACTCTCAGAGTTTACAGGGAAGAGCTTAAAGCCAGTAATTTCTTCTTCATCTTCTGCCTTTAATAATGAGAGTGGATTTTCACAATCGACCGTAACCTTGGCTTCAAAAAATAAATCACACGTTTTATATAAAAAGCCCTTGTATTCATACGAGTTAGGAGCACTGCACACAAATTTTACGCTTTCAATGGTAAGCCCTGTTTCCTCAAAGCCTTCTCGTATGCAAGCATGTTCTGCAGTCTCATCTTGATCAACAAACCCACCAACAAGGGCATAAAACCCTTTTCTAGGCTCCCTTCCCCTTTTTATACATAACAGGTTTTTGTCATTTGTATTTTTGTTTTCAAAAACTATTATTAAGCCAACGGCAGTTGCAACATTGTTATATAAGGTAAAACCACAAGCAGCACACTTCCATTTTTTACTCTCTTCATAAGCAATATCCTTACCTTGGCACATTGGACAAACACTAAAGTTATTTTCAATAGGTGTAATCATAATACTAGTATAGTAAGTAATGGTAAAAAATGCAAGAATAATAGACAGATACTAGAACATAGTGTATACTATTATATATAAGCTTTTTAATATAGCCATAGGAGAAACAATGGATTTCAGTCTAAGTAATGTACTTTTTGCACTTGGTTTAACCGTATTTGCAGGCCTTGCAACAGGAGTTGGAAGCCTTATTGGCTTTTTTTCAAAAAAGTTTAATCCAAAGTTTTTATGCATTACACTTGGCTTTTCTGCTGGTGTTATGATATATGTTTCTTTTGTAGAAATTTTTGTTAAAGCACGAGACTCACTCGCCCTTGTTTATTCCGATAAAACGGCCTATATTTTTACCGTAATTGCTTTTTTTGTTGGTATTGGAATTATAGCCCTTATTGATAAACTTATTCCAAGTGAAGCAAACCCACATGAAATTGGAGAATTAAAAAAATACCATAGCGGTGCATTTTGCCCATTTCCCCTACAAAAAGATCACCCACATACCATAATGCAAGAAAATGAAGAATCGCAAGTTAAGGCAAAAAAACTTATGCGAATGGGTGTATTCTCAGCGCTTGCTATTGGTATCCATAACTTTCCTGAAGGCCTTGCAACTTTTATGAGTGCTCTTACAGACCCAACTCTTGGTATCAGTATTGCAGTAGCTATCGCAATTCACAATATCCCAGAAGGCTTAGCGGTGTCTGCCCCAATCTACTATGCAACAAAAAATAGAAAAAAAGCATTTTTACTTTCGTTTGCATCAGGTTTAGCAGAGCCAATTGGGGCTTTAGTTGGCTTTTTTATTCTTCGCCAGTTTATGAACGATGTAACATTTGGCCTCATTTTTGCAAGCGTTGCAGGAATTATGGTATACATTTCACTCGACGAACTTTTACCAACCGCAGAAGAATACGGCGAACACCACCTAACAATTGGCGGTCTCATCGCCGGTATGATTGTTATGGCGATAAGTTTATTGATGTTTGCGTAAGGTAATGTATAATTTACAATGTAGAATGTACAATTAATTTAACAATTCAATAATGCCTACATTTTCACACTATTGGGCATGGGTAAAAAATAGTTCTTATATAAAAATTATGTTTTTAGCGCTACACCTGCATTTTTAAAATTATGATAATGTACAATACCATTTTCGAGAACTAGCTTTCCATTTACATACACTGTTTTTATTCCAAAAGATTTTTCTTGGTTTGGCTTTGTAGACTTTAATTCATCTTCATCGAAAACCGTCAAATCAGCAAAATAACCTTTTTTGATATAGCCCCTTTTTTGCAAGCTAAATCTGTCTGCAACAGCACCAGTCATTTTTCGAACAGAATTTATCATTGTGTCGCCTGTTCCATTTAAACTTAAATGCAAAAACTTTGGAAAACAATCGTACATACTAGGATTTTGTACACCTTTTTCTTCTACCCAGGCATCGGTTTGATACAAGCTAATGGAACTTTTAGAAAGGATACTTATAATTTCAGGGGATGAATAGTTATATACAATTACTCGACCTTTATAGTCACTTGCTTCACAAAGGAATAAATATGTATCCAGTTCACTCATACGGAGCTCTTTTGCAATCTCTGCGACAGACTTGCCTTCAAAATGGGTATATTCATCGCCCATGTACGCAATATACATATCACCAAAGTCAAAGCCCAGTAGATTTTTTGATACCACTGCCATTGTCTTAAATTTTGCAATATTAGACTTTTTCTTTTTGTCTTCTACACTCATGGCTTGAAACCATACAGGCATTATTATAGTTATTACCGTTACGCCACATTCTTGGGCGTATAAGTCAAACATTGCATCAACGCCATTTTTCCGTATGTTGTGCAGAGTTTGAATAAGCGGTTTATGAGCCCCAAATGATTTTTTACCAACAAAGATTGCATGAGAATACTGGAGCTTAACATTTTTACCCTTTGTTATGTCTACCAGTTCGTCAAGCGCACGTAAAATATGAGATCGCCCAAAAGGAATTGCATATGCCATCGAAACACCAGAGCAGGCTCTCGGATGCACGGTTAACGGCTTGTTGTACTTTGCACAAATATCTACTATTTTGCGAAGCTCTTCTTTTTTGGCATATATCCCAGGCTCATACATAAGTCCCAACGATATGCCACAGGCTCCACTTTCTAGGGATTGCTCAAACGTTGCATGCATTTCTTTCTCTTCTTCTGAAGTTAAAAGTCGATTTTCAAAACCTGATATACCTGTTCGGGTGGTACAATGTCCAACAAGACTTGCTATATTCAAGGGACTTCTTTTATTCACTGTATCAAAAAAGGTATCAAAATTTGAAAAATCTTCTTTTACACTGCCAGTATTAAAAAGACTTCCGCCAAGCTTTCCTGCATATTGAGTGTCTTTTCGATACCCTGCTACGGATAAACCACAGTTACCAGTAATAAAAGAGCTTATTCCCTGTCTTAAAAAGGGTTCAAAATATTTTTCGTTATCGTGCTGTATAGAAAACCAATCATTGTGGGAATGAGCATCAATAAAACCAGGGGCTATTGATAGACCTTGTAAGTCTACAATTGTAGCGTCCATATTGTCGCCAGAAAAATCTCCAATGTCGATAATTTTATCATCTTCAATCAGAATAGAGCGAAGTGCATTTTCTTTTTCGCTTCCGTCATAAATTTTACAATTTGTAAATAAGGTTTTCATTGTGCCTCTCCCTTCCTAAAAAAGTATACCACAGAAATTCTTAACTGTCCATTAAACTTATTAAATTAAAGTATATTTACAATTGGGCACAATTGCAACACAATGTTAATTTAACAATTCAATAATTCTCACATCAATATTTCGCTCATTCCATAAACTTTCTTTTTCTACTAAGTATTTTTTCGAAAGTTCATGCTCGCCTAGTTTTTTTGCACACATACTTGCATACTCAAGAGCTTCAGGATATATATGCATAGGTTTTGAAAGTAGATTTGTCTAATGATAAAAAAAGAAATGGACAAAAAAATAACGGTTATGTAACCGTTATGTTCTAAATATTAGCAGCTATTCTGGGAAATGCAGCAGATTATTCTTATGCATTTCAAGTAACTCTTTTTTACTTTCAATGCCTATTTTTTTATATATTCCAACCATTATTTGTTTAACACTACTTTCACTTTTATATCTTTCAATTGCAATAGTGTAAAAAGATTTTCCATCCACAACATCTTTGATAAACAATACTTCATCTGAAGACAAGCATGACAAACTCACTGATTTCGCTACGCCTTTTTTTGAGATAACAAAAGTCTCTTTCAGTAAAAAATAAGAAAAAACAGCACTAGTAACTATAAAAATCAAATCTATAATTGAATCAAATAGTACAAGATTCCCCAACCTATATTGAAATAAAAGTGCTATGATTGGCACAGTAAAAAAAATAACAGTAATAAATTTATGTTTTAATAGCACACCTGAAGCATATGCAAAAAAAAGGCCTACTATATATATTAAAAAAGCTTCAGTACCTGAGCCTCTGAACAAGCCCTCTACTCCGAGAAAGCAACATACCAGTGCATATAGTATAAATTTTTTGGGATGCACAATTAGATAAATAAATATCCCCATCACTATTGCATAAACAATATTATCTAATCTTATTTCAGCAAAAGAAGTACCTTGCATCATTGTAAAATACATATTACTCACTATCATCAAAGACCAGACCAAGGTAATAATAATTGCAAGTATTCTCCAATATAATGTTTTCAATTGTTATTCCTCACAGCAAAATTTTCTAGCGACAGTATACCTTTAAGGCATTATCTTTGTCAACTAAAACAAATCTGAATGTATTCCTGTCCGTGTAAGGTACAAAATTAAGGTTTCTTTTGATTTTTCATACACTAGTAACCAATCAGGAGTTATATGACATTCACGTAAATGTGAAAAATTACCTGTTAGTGCATGGTCTTTATTTTTAGGCGGAAGCTGTTCGTCTTTTGCAAGTTTTTTAATTATTTTAGTTAGAAGATCAATATCATATCCACGTTTTTTTACTCGTTTTAAATCTCGTGCAAACTTCGTAGTAGGTTTTACTTCGTAAATCATGAAAGTAATTCATCCATCATTTGGTCAACATCAGTATAGCCTTTGTATGCACTTGGATTCTTTTTCATTTCTTCAACTTCAGCAATTGCTTGCATAGTTTCTTTGTTTGGTGTTTCAAGTTTTAGTTCAAAAGGTAAGCCATTATGTATAATTGCTTGGCGTAAAAATACATTTACAGCAGTTGTCATATCCATCCCTAAATCAGAGAAAATACTAATTGCCTTTGTTTTAACATCACTGTCGATTCTAATATTTGTACTTACACTTGCCATATAGATACCTCTATATATAATATACCACAATATGTGTCATTTATCAACCATTTAGACACATAAATAATTCGTAATTCGTAATTATTTTTCTATCTTCTAGTCCTTAAAATCATCAATACAAAGGCAGTAATATAAAATAAAGTAGGAATTGTTGCGAATAGAAGCGTAGCGAGCGGAATGCCTGCAACGAGCGTGCCCCTTGAGCCTGAGACAAAGATTATACCAAAACCTACAAGCATTTCGTATACAACGCTTGCATAGGTTGTTACTGTTCCCGCTACTAAAGCCATCCAAGCAACATCCCGTGTTTTTGACCAAAGCATAATGGCTAAAAAGGCTGCAGCGCCACCGAGTATGAGTTTTATTATATAGAGAATAATTTCTGATTGTGCCAAGTATAAATCCTTTTTAAAATAGGTTACTTTATTTTTCGGCAATAAATGGGCTTTGTGTTAGTTTTTTAATGTCACCAGCATTTACGCCGAATGGCACAATAGATGGAACATTGTAATGAGGGGACAAAAGCAAGTCCTTATCGATACAGTGAATTACAAAGTCTTTGTAATCTTTTTCTGCCACTTTTGGAAATAAATAGCAGGACTTTCTTTCAAAGTACGTATTGAATACATCATCAAAAATGCAAAAATCTTTTTCTGATACATTCTCCTTTTCTTTTTCATAATCGTAAAAACTTCTTGCTAAGCCTTCAAAGATGCACTGTGGAATATCGCAAGGACTTTCAGGTTTTTGGCTTTCTTTTGTTACTATAATGTGAGTATTTTGAGATAATAAAAAAGCCGGTACAACATAGCAAAGTTTTTTATCTGTTAGCTCATCATTAGATAAAGGCTTCCACATAGGAATGGTATTTTTATAAAGCCACGAGTCCATGCTATTTGCATGGATGTCATCAAAGCTAAAGTCTATGTTTAGAGCCTTACAAATAGCGTAGGCGCAAGATTCTTTAGTTGAATAAAAGTGTACAGAACTAAAACCTTTTACAGATGAAAGAATAGCTTTTACAGCCCTTTTTTCTGCGCCACTTATAAAGATTGACGTTAAACCCTTTGCTAATGCATTCTTAAAATAGAGCATTGATTTTCCGCTACCGTTCCCCCTCCCCATAATTGAGCGGCCGGCATCCAGATACATGTCTACAAGGCGCACTCCTTTTTCAGTGTAGAGGTATGGCCCCCTAGTGC
>CAYJOZ010000014.1:0-14666 GCA_964371925.1 uncultured Treponemataceae bacterium
TCGTGCATATTGCAAATATTAATCTTGGCTTTGGTGGCGTTGGAAACTCTGGTATAGGTAGCTACCATGGCTTACGTAGCTTAGAAACGTTTTCTCATACTAAGGGAGTTTTAAAAAAGGCAAACTGGCTTGATGTCCCTATTCGCTATGCTCCATATAAACAAAAGCTTTCTTGGGTAAAAAAAGCCTTAAAGTTTATTTAGACATACTAACAAAAGAAAACCTAATAGCAAGAGTTGGTTTTTCCAAGAATATATATCTAGTGTTATGTGTATTTTGTGGCACCTTATAGCACTTCTGTTATAGAATGGATAATTGGAAAGCAATCTGAAAAACCAGTAGATTCAATAGCAAGCTTTACAATTTTTGAAGGATTCATGATATAAAGCTTGTGTCCATACGTTTCTCCATCTTCATAACCAACCATCAATGCACCTAGCCCTGATGAAGAAATTGTTTTTACATGCTCCAAATCAAGAATAAGTTCATAGTCTTTAATACACCCAACGATATGCATTTGCAAATCTGTATAAGTGTAAGAGTTAATATTTCCAACTACTTCTAGCAACACATAGTTTGCACCTTTTTTTTCTGTTATTGTTAATTTTTCCATTTTTTCCTTATTGTAATATCTTTAATATTAATACACTCACATCATCTGAGATGCCTTTAGCTGTAAACGCTTGTATGTCTTCAAATAAAAATGAGCAAATATTTTGTGCGGGAAATAGCCTATTTTCCATCAATAAACTTTCAATTCTTCTTTTTCCATACTCTTCGCCTCTTAGAGATAAAGAGTCTGTAACGCCATCACTGCATGTTAATACGATATCTCCTGCATTGAGTTGCATTTTTTTTACTGTCAATAAATTTTCTATGTCTTCAGCAAATCCTAACACCTTTCCTTCACCTTGTACTTCAATAACATTATTATATGATTTTGTGTACAGGAAAATCCCTGGAACGCCACAGTTTACATAATGCAGTGTGTTATCAGATGAGTCATGAATCATAATTGTACCAGCAAAAAAAGTGCCCCTCGGTAAATTATATTTGATAAAGCCATTAAGCTTATTAACTAGAGCTATGAGGTTATCTTCTCTATGAACGAAACTGCGAATAAAGGATTTCAAAATAATCATGCACATACTAGCATTTAATCCCCTACCTGACACATCTCCTACTACCAACATATGTTTTTTATTAGCCAATTTTATTACATCAATAAAATCACCGCCAAGATTTCTTGGTGATCGTGAAAAATAACCTAAATCTACGGCATCATCTTGTATTGTATCGATATTTTTATTAACAGCTGCGGTCACCTGGCCTGACATATCTATCTCTCTTCTAATGATGCCCATTAAGGACTCTTTCATACTGGTTTGTAAATAATACCCAAATACAAAAAAGTTAGAGTAAAAGTATCGCATTAATTCAAGATCGTGTTTATTATAATGAATGGAAAGCTTTTTCTCACCTAGTGAAATAATACTAATGATATTTCTTTCTCCATGTAAAACAATCATTGCATATGAGTTAAAATATGTGAATAAGTGTTCCAATTCTTCTTGAACCTCAAAAAGCTTCTTTTGCTCGCCGTATGAACCTCTTAAAAGTACTGTTATATCAGGATCATTGAGTGCTTTATACAGCGCAGTATTAGAACAAAGCTTTAATTCGGTCTTGTTTCTATCTGAGTGAGCGAGACAAAGCTCATCGTTTTCAAATACAAAGTACTCAACTCCCGATGCATCAAAAACTTCAGACAGCATTGAGGTAAAAGATTCAACGAGGTTTTCCTTATTTGAGTTATAGTCTATTGTTGAAAAATAATTGCCCAGTGTTACAACAGCAGTGTCGCGTACATAATTTGCTTTGTTTTTTTTACGTATTAGCGCCTGTGCAAAAAATAATATAAAAAGTGTTATGGAACCCAATATTGAAAAGACAGCGATATTAATTGAAAGTGCATAAAAAAACACAATAAATGTTCCACTAACAAGTAATGCAAACAGGACATATTCAAAAAACATTCGTTTTAAGAATTTGCGTGTTTTATCAAAACTTAAAACATGATCAACTAATGAAATTCTATATAAAATTAAAATAAGATACAAAGTTGCAAGCGAAAATAAATAGTTAAGAGGCTGCTTTGTATTCCCTTCAAATACTAATATAATAAAAAAGAAAAATACACTAATAAATACAGATGCTATGAGAATAAGCTTATAGCGCAATACATTGTTTTTTGTTACTATAGCTCGAATTATTAATACAATAAGACTAAGCACAGGTAAAATTAATGCATCGGAAGTATATGCATAGTGACCGATTTCAAAGGTATAGAATAATACATTAGTCTGATACAAAGTAAAAGGTCCCACGGCTTCGTGTGGCGTCGGTACAAGAAGAAAGAAACAATAGAAGGCAATAAGTACTACAAATACAGCCGAAATAATTCGACTAGCTTTTAATAATGTAGTATTTGCAAAATTACATGTAAATCTAAATAAAACAACAAGGCTGTAGTAAACAGCAAAAATATACATTTTTGTTATAAAAAAAATATGAATATCTGAAAGTTCTAGCAAGTATAAAAAAATTGCTAGAATTGACTGAAATATACAAACATTTAATAAAGGGAAAAAAACATAACTATCCGCATTTTGCTGCTTGACCAAACAAAGGCGATAAAAAACACATGTTACAATAAAAACGCATAAATTAATAAAAGTATATATCATTTATCTTGTTACCTTTATGACTAGCATTGTTATATCATCTCGAAATCTTTTTCCATCAGTGTATTGAACTGCGGCAGAATTAATTTCATTTATAAAATGTATCGCACTTTGTTTTGCAGCAGACTGTATTGTCGTACAAAAGATTTCGCTAGACCCAAACTCTATTCCTTCTTTATTTGCACATTCACAAAGTCCATCAGTTGCAAAAAAAAGGACATCGTTCCAAAACAGAGGAACAGTAACAACGTGCAGAGGAGCAAGGTCTATTAAACCAATTATGCTGCAATTTGATTCAAGGTTTTTTAACTTATAGCCAGCAGGATTATCCGTTAGAATATTAACATCTGCAATTGATGCATTTATGTATGAAAGTGTCATACATTCTGTATCTAATAATGCAACAAAAAGCACCGTGTACTTATCGTCAAAATGCATATCTTTAATTGCTTTATCAATTTCATGCACAAGATTCGGTAAATCTGAATTATTACCAGTAGTTTTTACTACATTAATTACAATACCCATAATAAGAGCCGCGCTAAAACCTTTGCCGGAAACATCTCCTAAAAGAACTAATGTTTTGGTTTTTGAAATTTCTATGACAGTGTAATAATCGCCAGAAACATTAATAAGAGGTTTGAAATAAACAGCCATATCTAGATGCTTTATAGTAGGTAGAGCAGCTGGTAAGAAGGCTCTTTGTGTCTCAGCAACCATTGACCATTCTTGCGAAAGCTCATCAATTATCAACAAGTTGCGGATTGTATTAAAACGTGTATTGAATTTCCGCAGCTCTTCATAAAGTATTTCGAAAACAACAGGAGAAAATATCCGCGTTGCACTGCAAAAAACAAACATTCTGATATTATTAAAAACTATAAAAAACCCACGAGAATTACTGCTGTCAGAAAGCAAGCCTAATGACTGATCAAAGAAATAATACCCTTCAATATTAAATTGTGAAAAATTTCTAATTAGCGCATTATATACTCGCGCATCGTGTGTAATACTTGATGGGCTATTATATATTACATAATCTGTGTTACTATCAAAAAGGAGAACCGAACAGTCACCCTTCTTTTCAAGGTTTACTTGAATTGACTCAATAATTTCGTCAATTGAATACGAATCACGGACATCTTCAACAAATGCTGTCAATATAGGTGTCAAACCAGAGTTTAAATCTTTGTTATGAAGGTATGATGCCCAAAAATCAGACAGTTTACCTGCTGCAAAAAAAGCGAGTGAAAAAATAATACTATTTGCACTAATCATAAACAGAAGTGATTCATAACCTGTATCTGTATTATAGCTAAATACTAATGCAATTAAAATTGCAAGAAAAAAAGATAGAGAGTATGTAGTAAATATTATGAGTACACGTCTTTTGTTAATCATATTTTTTTCCGAAATAAATCACAATATTATACCATATATTTCCATTTTTGCATATTATTATAGAAATAAAAACTGATTTTTTATGTGTATATCTTGCATATATTTGTTGTCACTAGCGTAATAATTCAACTACCAGCTTTAAAAACATTACAATTCGTTTACAGCCATCCTCATACGTTTATAAAGAGGACCAAAAAATCCTCTTTGATTAATAATATTATTTAGAAGCCTTGAAGTTTTCCCTGCCAAATCCGCAAAATTTATACAGTAAACCTTACACCTCAAATCATCAATTGGCACAATCTTGATTACAAAAGTATTAATTGCCCTTTCATGACCACATTCAGGAAAACCTGCATCTGAATATATACTACTTCCAGGCATTGCACTATGCTGGATAGACTTTGATGCAAAGATTCTTTCATCAGAATCTATGGCATTTAATACAACAAAGTCATGTGGAGGTAAGTTTGGAATATTAGTTGTTGCTAAAGCAGCTTCTAATCTGCCATTCCCTTTCCATTTATAAATTTCTAAAGGTTTTTTGTTATGGTCCTCTGGATCACTAACAGGGTCTATTACAGCATAGCCTTTAGCACTGGTCATATACCGAAACAAGACGTCAGCATTTGCATCTAGAATGCTTTCAGCTCGTGTCAAAAATACTCCAGAATTTTTAAATTGCCCTGTAACAGGTTTTGATTCAACAAGCACTCCATTTTGATTACTTACTTTTTTCCAACCTGTTGTTGAAAAAATTCTATTCGCTTCATCAAACATTCTTTGTGCGAAAGCTGGTGCATCGACCAGTAGTTCTTCACCAATTAAGTGTTCTTTTCCCACGGGAACTTCGTGTCTCTTATTAAAAAAGCTTTTTAGATTTTTTTCTGCTACTTCTTTTCCAGTAGCGTTTTCTTTATCGTAATAAGGCCAAATAATTTTCTCAAAAGCTTTTAGAACTTCAGGCCGCCACTTTTTTACTTCTTCAACGGGATAATCTTCCCTAAGCGAAATGTTGTATGTTACAGTTTTTTTATCAAGTTTTTTTTCCATTTCATCTCTAATATACACCGTATGAAAAAGAATTGAATTATTTAAAGATTCATGGCCAATTTTACAAATAGGCCCCTGTGACAAATTACCTGCATCAAAGAGCCAATATTCGTGTCCAGAAGTTTTATTATTTTCAAGAGCATCACATGCCACTCCTGCTAGAATATATCCATTTGCATTTTTATCGTTTGATTCAATACATGAAATGGTATAAATAAGTACTTTATTTGGCATCTCATATACATCTGCTATGTTAAAATTTTTCTTATCGATGCGTGCAATCGAATTATTTGATCCAACTGCCTCATTTTTTATCATGTCGCTAAGTGATACATGTCTATTTCGTACATTTTTATATGCATTATATATTCTTTTTGGGAGCATATCTTTTTTAAAGCCTTTAAAATGAACAAATAAATCTTGGTCTTGAAATTTTTTTGTTTGCCGTCCCATATATGTGTACATGTAGGGCCCCCAGCAATACTTTGTATCTCTTATATATTCAGATTTTTGGATAGTTGCAGATTTCATATCTATGATATGCTTTCCAAGACTCGATACATCAAGTGGTGGTAAAGTCCCATAGCCTACTAAATGCTTTGCAAAGCGCTTTCCATCTAAATCCTTATCGTAACTCCTAATTATCTCGGCTGTATTAGTAGCTGGTGTATGAAGCATATACACAGTTAGAATGTCATTTGGGTTTTCATAATCTGCAATTAAGTGTATACAAGCTTCATCAATTTCTATTTTTTTTGCAATAACTTCTTTTTTATCTTCGCTTAAGTTTCGCCTATCTACAATATAGACAACTGTTTTTTCGTTTGGAAGGGGTGCGTTTTCCCACGGAGATAAAATTTCTTTCCCTGTTACAAAGGCAGTATCTGCTAAAAGAATATAATCCCTTGTAAATATAAGTTCATGTATGCTTTGCTCAACACAAATATTTTTTCCAGTTTCATCAACTACTGACCATGTTTTAAAATCAGATTTTCCATCCCATTTCATAAGATTACAAGGGTGCTCTTTGTCTGCCATTTTTAAGCGATAGTTTACTAAAAATAATTCATTTGTCTCTGTGTCAGTGTATATAACATGCGAATTACTGTATCCTGCAAAAAGACTTCCCATAATATCAAGCGCAGGTCCTTCTGGCATCATGGGAATCCATTCGCTTCTCTTTCCCACAGGACCTTGCACCCGTAAGTGCTCTCTATCTATAATCCAAGGTCTGTCAACGTCACTAGTAATTCCTAGCCGGCCATCAGGAAGAAGATACATTCCCTCTGTATATGAAAACATTCCCATTCCAGGGGACATGTATAGTAGTCCCATATGGTCAAATCTGTGTTTTGATTTTTGTAAGGCAATTCGTGCCATAGCAACAGGGTTCCAAAAAAACCTATTTTTAATCTTCACTTCTTTTTTTGAAAAAGAAAGTTTTACAATATTTGTATCGCCAGACATAAATGCTTCGGGTGATCCTAAGCACTGGCAAATATACATGTTGCCAGAAATATCAGATGGGTAATCTCCTTCTAAAATATTTAGTGTACAATCTGAATCAATGGTTGATGTATTACATACTTCATACGAATTAGGAATTGTATTTGACGTAGGATTACGTCTTGTAACACTCGAGGTACGTTCCTTTATATTCAAATATATTTTTCTTGGTGCTTTCATTATATGACGAAAACTAGGATACACATTTCGAAGTTGATTTTCTTGTTTTTTACTCACTCTCTTTCTACCTTTTTTACATTATTAATTATGCTTTATACAAGCGAAATTATTGTATCATGAGAAAGAGAGATTTGTCAAATGAAAAACTATTATTGCTATGTTAATAGCACAAACAAATAGATTTGTTGTTATATTCGCTTTTACCAAGGGCCTCAGATAAAAACCATGCTACATCTTGGCGAGAAATATTCTTGCCACCTTTTGGAACAGAGTCTTCTGAAATGCGGAATTTTTTAGTCATTTGCCCATCTATAAGGGAGAGAGGACGAACAATAAAATAGGTAAACCCACTATTAATTAGTGCTTCTGCTGCAATTTTATGATCTGCAATAGCATTCTTAAAGAATAAAGTTACGAATAATTTTGCTATTATACCAGGCATCTCATTATGAATTCCAGCAGAGCTCATAAGGAACATTGCATGCACATCACATTCTTGCATAGCTTTAACAATATTTTTAACCATATCGCCTAAGAGCGTGGATTTATTGTTAGCATTTCCCCCAAGGCAAGAGACAACTAAATCATTGCCACAAATAACAGACTTTAATTCTTCAATATTAAAAAGATTTGCTGTTTTTATTGTTAGATTTTTATTGTTAATGTCAATTCTTGATATATCTCGTGCAACTGCTGTTACATGATGTCCTTTTTCAAGTGCAAGTTTCAAAAATATTTTTCCTGTCTGTCCTGTTGCCCCAAATAATACTATGTTCACAATGTACCTCTCAAAAATTGTTCTTTCAATATACGGACCATTACGTGTCTTTAATCACATCCCATATTTTTTTGTATGCTTCCCACTCTGTTAACGCATTGGGAAAATTGGGCGACGTTTGATACGCCCCCGTTAGAACCCTAAATGCAATAGCATATTTTATAAACTCAGTATATTCTCCATAAGGTTCAAGCAGTTTTAACGATTCAATAGGGGCATTCTTCCACGCGACTGAGTCAACTATTAAAATTGCATGGGCATATGTTACCGGCGCTATTGCAGGTGAGAAATCAATTATAATGGGACTTCCATCTTCGCAAAAAAGAGTGTTACCTGCAAGGTCGGCATGTATAAGTTGATATTCATCTTCTACGGGTTTTAGATTTTCTAAGATCATGGTACATACAGCATCAACATCTTCATTTTTATGTTGCACATAAGGCAGATTATGCCAAAGTGTTTTATTTGCCCTTGTCCAGGGATCGTCTGAAAACGGTAGGGTAAGTATACCAAGCTTTGCTAAGTCATCATGGAGATATTTTGAAGCCAACAATTTTTTTTCTAGAGCAGCATCATCTTCTTGCATAGGCTCAAAACTTGTCGCACCCCACCCCATTTCTACAAAAGAATTGTTTTTTGAGACTAGATGTTTAACAACACGGTAGTTTTCAGACTCTAATTGATTCCATGCACTTGCAATAAACGTATGCGCAGAAATATTATCTATAGGCTTAAAAACTGCATTCCCAACCCGAATAGAAGTTCCTTGCCCGCCTTCTAGCTGTTCCGCTTCACCCGAAATATTAAATTGTTTTAAAATATCCTCATGTATCATTTTTTTACACCATTTATAAGAGATTTTTTATTTTTTCTTCTATCTGCCCCATATCTGCAGTCGGCTCAAACCGTTCCAGAACAGTGCCATCTTTGCCTACTAGAAATTTTGTAAAATTCCATTTTATATCTGGTTTTTTTTCATAATCTGGGTCTTGCTTAAAAAGCAAATCTTTTAAAACACTATTAAGCTCATGTTTTTCGTTATTAAAACCTTCAAAACCTTTTTGAGATTTTAAAAATGTGAATAAAGGTGATTCATTTTCCCCATTTACATCAATTTTTGCATATAATTGATATGGGGTGTTAAAGTTTAGTGTGCAAAAATCTTGAATCTCTTCGTTTGTCCCAGGTGCTTGCTCGCCAAATTGGTTACAGGGGAAATCAAGTATTTCTAAACCTTTTGATGCATATTTTTCATATAAATCTTTTAAGTCATTATATTGCGGTGTGAAGCCACATTTTGTTGCAGAATTTACAATTAACAATACCTTGCCTTTAAAATCAGCCATTGATTGTATTAATCCACCTTTTTTTTGTACATCAAAGTCGTAAACGGTCATTTTCATTCTCCAAAATATAAAAATCAACATATGTTGTACTTTAATTATATCACAGGTTTATTTACTTGGCAAGGTTTATTTTTACTTTCTACCATTTATATATCAGTTTGAATAGTAAAATAATTTTTAACAGCATAATCATAACTTACAAACAAATCATCCCAAGCTTGTTTTGAAGTTTTAGAATTTGGTGCAACGATATCAAAGGCATGATAGGCACCTTCATAGGTTTTATATTCAGCCTTTACGCCTGCATTTTTTAATCTATGTGCATATTCTATAGTTTCGTTATAAAATGGGTCTTCAGTTCCAACAAAAGTATACATTGGAGGAAGATTAGAAAAATCACCTGCATAAAAAGGGGATGCGTATTTTGGGATAGAGTCCCCTCTATCATACTTTCCAAGATATACATTCCACGCTATTTCGTTTCGTTTTACATCCCAAATCAACATCTTTTTTTCTTTACCAGTGGGAATATTTTTGCAATCGACCATTGGATACAAGGGCATTTGAAATGCAATCGAAAAATCTTTTCTATCCCGTGCTAACAATGAAAGTGCTGCAGTTAAACCGCCTCCAGCACTACCTCCTGCAACAAATATTTGATTTTTGTTTACTTCAAGTGTTTGCACATTGTTTTTTACCCATAGCAGCGAATCATAACAATCTTCAAGCCCTCTAGGATACGGTTCAACTACAGACAGTGTATAGTCAGGCGCAATAACAACAGCACTATTATGTAAAACAAATTTTTGCATTAACACTAAATCATGTTCCGGCTTCTGAATTGCATATCCTCCACCATGAAGCCAAAGAACAGCTGTTGCATTAGGTGTATGTTGTTTCCTTTTTAAAACAACAAGGCGCAAATCTTGCCCTGTTTGTGTTTTTATCCACACATCAGTCTTTTTTATATCTTTATGTAATGCAATGGGCATGGAGGGGCTGTGCTTACTTAGTTTTATGAGTGATTGTTTATCTTTAAAGGAAATTAGCTTATCTGCAATAAAACCAATGACTCTCATGTCAACTTTAATGTGGGATAATGTTATTTTAATGTAGCATAGCAAACTAACGCAAGTTAGTAAACAGGCCACAGCACCAAGTATAAATACAACTTTCACACTTACCTCTTTTCATGCTACCCTTTATTTGTTTTGTTTATGCATCAAATGCCTTTCCAAGAACGGTAATAATAATTATGTACCTTTTCATCTCCTATAGTACTTTCAGGACCGTGACCCGGATAAACATTTACCGAGTCTGGTTGTGAATCTATAAGCGCAACAATAGTCTTTTTAAGTGTTTGTTCACTACCCGTGGGAAGATCCCATCTTCCAACCTCGCTTTGAAATAATGTATCGCCAGTATATAAATCGTTATCAAGCTTATAGCAAACTCCCCCCTGCGTGTGTCCAGGAGTATGAATTACTTCAATATTTTTTTCATCAATGGGTAAAATAGATCCTGCTACTATTTTTACAAACTCAAGCGTTTCTATATTATATGGCACTTCCCTACCAAAACGCATAAATCCGTTCTTGTAGTTATCTTTAAATAATTCAAATTCATTCTCATGTATATATACAGGCACATCAAAAGCATCAATAGCACCAATATGATCAATATGCCCATGGGTCAATAAGATACCAAGTACCTCAAATTTTTTTTGTGAAATATAATTCTGTACTACTTCTTTTTCATAGCCAGGGTCAACAACATAGCATTTTTTATTATGCTCTATGATATAACAATTTACTGGAATATCACCGTTTAATACAATTCGATTCATAAATGAACTCTCCTACTATATCCATTTTACATTATTTTATAAAAAAGTGATACAAAAAGTCTTAAAATTTTCTAGTAAAAATTCACAATCATATTTCTCATAATAATAATGCTGCGAATTTTGCAATATATGTATGCTACTATTTTCATTTTTCTTAAAATATTTTGCAGAAGAAGTGAGTATCATTTCATCTTTTTTTGATAAAAAAATCTGAGATGGTATTTTTATTTCTTTAGCATATTGTCGCCCTCGTTTTGACTCTTTTAATAAACTCATAAAATTTGGAATCCATGCTAAATATTTAATCAAATTTTTATCAGCATCTACGCCATAGGATTTTTTTCCGGCTATGAGACGTTCGTCATTTTTATTTTCTATATTAAAAACAACTCTTAAAGATGCCAAAATAATTGAAGGACTAAGTATAATACGCAAAGGAGGGGCTAAAAGAAAAAGTCCTTTTATGCTTTTAGGGTACATTTTGGCATTTTCCATCGAGAACAAGCAACCCATTGAATGAGCTACAAGTAGTATGTTTTCATGCGTTAAAGATAAGCCGTCTATCTCTTCTTTAACCTGCTGTTTCCAATCTTGCATTGTTGATTTTGAGTAATTGCTTACAGTTCCACCATGTCCCTTGAGCAATATAGTACAAATTGACATACTTTCGGGGACAAATGGCAGAAAAATATCAAAATGTCGCGGTGTTCCTAAAATTCCGTGTATAAAAACAATAACCGTTTTAGCATTTGGAATAAGTTTTCGGTATTCAGCATGTCGACTCATATTTTCGCTTATTCATCTTGTTGTGTTGCTTTTAAGCGCATGTACGCTTCTCTTTCTTGAGGTTTAAATCCTTCAATAAGACCTGCTTCATACATCGTATAAGTATCTTTCCCTTTACTTTTTGATCCATACATTGCTAAATCTGCTAGGCTGAATAAGGAATCAAAGCTATGTCCATCTTTGGGAGCAAGGGCAATACCTATACTACTGGAAATCTGAATACTCACTTTGTTTTCAGCTGTATAGGTTTTTTTTATATCTGCGCATATCTTTTTTGCCTTACCAGTAATGGTGGATTTATCAACAGTTCCTTTTAAGAAGGCAACAAATTCATCTCCGCCAATTCTTCCAACTATATCAATTTCCCTAAAAACTGAAGGTATTTTAACTGATACTTCTCTCAGTACATCATCACCGACTGAGTGGCCCATATTATCATTAATACCCTTAAAATTATCTATGTCAAACATATAAAGGGCACCTTTTCCTCCTGAAAGTAAATATTCATCGACTTTCTTGGCAAATGCTTTTTTATTATATAAGCCTGTAAGCTCATCTGTTTCTGTCATAGATTGAAGTGCTAGAACTTCTTCTTTTTCGTCATGAATTTCGCCAATTGTAATAAGTGCAATTATTGCATTTGCTTCTTCATCTACACGTGTATTCACTCGCATTCTAAACCAAAAATACTCATCACCGCTAGATTTAACACCCAAATGTTCTGCTGCGGGCTCCATTTTTTGAGAGCGATATTCTATTTCCCTTTCTGTAATACCATTTTCAAAATCTTCGATAAGCGATTCCGTCGAAATAGACAATATTTTATCTGAATCTTCTTCGTGTGCAAATAATCTGAGTCTTGTACCAAAAAACTCTACCAGTCCAGGCAAACGTCCTGTAGACATTTCAATAGAATTTATGAGGAGTAATTGTATTTTATCATTCATACAATTAACTTCCATAACAACTGTAGCAAAGTTCAATACTGCAGCTGCAAGTGATCGTTCTTTTTCAATTCTTTGTTCAAGCTCTTCTATGTGTTCTTTATATAATCCAAGATTAAAAATCTTAATAAAGTGCAAAACAACAATGTAAAAGAAGAGGATTACAACACATGCGGCAAATATAACTTGAGAAGTAAGAGAAACAGAAAAGAATTCCATTAAAAAGAGATTTGAGCTATATGCCATAAAAATAACAAGCAATATAATAAATAAGAGTAAGCTATTAAAAAACTCTTTATTATTAATTATAACCTTTATCGTTTTTAATGGAATAATCTTGATAAATAAAACAAGCGTAATAATCTGTGTTGCAAACGAAAATACGTTAATCCAAGGTAATAAATCTGTATTAAAATAAATATCACGCATAGAAGTGCCATAATATAGTGAAGTACTTGCAATTATTATAGCTCGTAAGACAAATAAATGTAGCAGAGACCCAAATGCTACCCCAACTCGACCTAAAAACCTTCCAGAAAATAGAATTGAATATTGAACGAGATAGCCTACAGAGCAAATTATGTAAAATATCATAGGATTAGAGTAGTTGCTTTTCACAAAAAAATAAGCAGTCAACCCATTTAGTACGCAAATTATATAGCTAAAAATCTTAGGAACACGCATCTTATCACTGAGTGCATTACAAAGATACAAACTCAAAAAAGAATGAAAGAAGAACACAACAACAGAAATACCATAAAGCCCAAAATCTAGCATAATTTCTCCATAAAGATAAGTCACATTTAATTGAATGTAATTATACACCATAATGGTATTTTTTTCAATATATTTTTATTAAATAAAATCTACTTACTTGAACGCAAGCGCATATACGCCTCACGCTCTTGTGGTGCAAATCCATTTACAAGAGCATCATCGTACAGTGTAAAGGTATTTTTACCTTTATTTTTTGAAGTATACATAGCCAAGTCTGCGGCATTAAATAATGTTTCAAATGACTTTCCATCTCGAGGGCTAAGTGCTACACCAATACTACTTGATATTTCTACACTTACATTATTATCTGCTTTATACTTTTTGTTGATAACCCGACAAATTCTTTCAGCCTTATCGAAAATTATCGATGAGTCTACAACACCTTCTAAATAAACGACAAATTCGTCCCCACCAATTCTTCCAATTATGTCTTGACTTCTAAACAGTGCATATACTTTTGCATAAATTTCTTTTAATACCTCATCTCCGGCGCTATGCCCCATGTTATCATTAATACCCTTAAAGTTATCAATATCGAACATGTACAAAGCTCCTCTAGATCCTCGTTCTAAATATTCATTGAGTTTATTTGCAAAAGCTATTTTGTTGTATGCTCCTGTTAAAGAATCTGTTTCAGCTTGATAGCGAAGAGCTAGCTCTTCTTCTTTCTCATCATGAATTTCTTCAATTGCTAAAAGAGCAATAATATCTAAAGTTTTTTTGTCTTGTTGAAAAGACATTTTCATGTTAAACCAAAAATACTCTTCACCAAATACTATACTGCCCGCTTCACTGCATATTGATTCAATTCTCTTTGAGCGATACTCAACTTCTTTTTCCTTTGTGCCGTTTTTAAAATCAGAAATTAAAGACTGTGCAGTTATTTTTGTCATAGTACCACAATCATCTGGATGTGTATATAATTTAGACTGCATAGAAAAAAACTCTGCTACATAGGGAAAGTGCTCTACATTCAAATCTTTAGAATCTATAAGTAGCCGTGTTATTTTATCTTTTGTACAATTTATTTCAATAATAATTGATGCATAATTAAACACGGCGGTTGCTAGTGTTCTGTCTTTATCAATTTTTATCTCTAGCTCTTTCGCTCTGTCTTTATAATAACCTAATTTGAAAATTTTTATTAACAATAGTACCACAAAGTAAAAGATAGCTAATACCAAGGTTACAATTATTATTTCTTGCATAGCCAAATTACTAGAAAAATAATCTATAAGAAAAACACGCGAATTATACACTAGATAGAAAAACAATACGAGTAAAAGTATTAATAAATTCTGATAC
>CAYJOZ010000014.1:14676-18806 GCA_964371925.1 uncultured Treponemataceae bacterium
TTCATAATATCTTTAACAACACCAAGTGGCATAAGCTTTGTAAACAAAAGCAATGTAATTAGCTGTAATGCGAATGAGCCTAAATTAATATATGCCTGTAATTGAACGTTATTTGTAATATCATAAAAAGATATTCCATAATAAAGAGATGCAGAAGCCATAATAATAGCACGCAATACAAATAGATGTATTAATGATCCAATTGCTACACCAACCTTTAACGAAAAGCTTCCAACAAACAAAACTATAAACTCAATAATAAAAGCAAAGGTAATAAAAACATAAAAAATAATTGGGTACAATACAATTTCACCCAAAACTATTGTAGCCAAAACACCGTTGCCAACACAAATGAAATACAACAATATTCTATGAACTCGAGCTTTGTCACATAGTGCATTACATAGATAAAGATTAAGAAAAGAATGGAGAGATAAAACTAATACTGAAATTGCAAAAAATACAGATGTTACTATATAACTACCCTCTTATATAAATAATAGTATCCTCAACACCTCTAAATTTAAAACACTTCAATATAAATAATGGTTACAATCTCACTAGAAAAATATGCAATTTATATAAAATTAGGGGTTTAACGTAAATGACACTTAACCTTACCCGAGGCCACTGAAAAACTTCAGTTTTGCAGTGGCAACCTTAGATTTATTACGATATTTGCAATGAAAACCCAAATATCACTAAAATTTTCATGCAAACTCGACCGGTCACTGGAAAAGTAACAGGCTTTTTCAGTAACCTACCTTATCGTGCTTGGTTTTTCAATTTAATATATTCGTAATAGTATAACAACAACTGCAATGTTTTGAAAAGGCATAAACTCATCATTCTAAAACAGGCTAAGCTGCTCTTTATCGTCAAATGACCACACATAATTGAATACTTCTTTTTCGCCATACAAGATATTATTTTCAGCACAAAATATTTTTATTATTTTATTAAGTTTTGCACTTTTAGCGCTTCGTATTCCATAGCTTTTTCCGTATTTTCTTATATATTCTTTTCGCTCTTCTGGGAAGTGTTCTTCAAGTTTTTTGTAATAATATTCACGATTTCCATACCTTAGAGTCATGCCAATTCCAAAGGTTAAAATCCCTTTTGCACCGGCGTCTTTACAGTAATTAAGTAGGCCTACAATATTTTCTTCGGTGTCATTAATAAGTGGTAAAATGGGAGTGAGCCAAACTACGGTTGGAATTCCCACTTTTTGCATTTCTTTTAATACTTCAAAGCGCCTTTTTGTAGTTGCAACGTTTGGCTCTAGTATTTTACACAAATTTTCGTCAAAGGTTGTAAGTGTCATTTGCACAACACACTTTGCCTTTTTGTGGATTCTAACCAGTAGGTCAATATCTCGTAAAATCAAATCTGACTTTGTTAATAGTGCAACACCGAAACCATGTTTTTCAATTACTTCAAGGCACTTTTTTGTTTGCTCTAATTCTTTTTCTAAAGGAATATAGGGGTCTGTCATTGAGCCTGTAACAATCATACAGCGCTTTGGCTTTTTAGAAAGTTCATTTTCTAGTAATTCAATGGCATTTACCTTTACTTCAATATCTTCGAACGTGTAAGTTTTGCCATAAACTTCGCTTCTAGAATCGCAATAAATGCACCCATGGGTACAACCTCTATAAATGTTCATATTATTTTTAGCAGATAGAAGGCTTTTTGAAACAATTTCTTTAATAACAGAACCCCTAGTTTTTTAAGTCTTTTTCAAAATAAACCATATCAACAAGTTGTTTTCCTTCTTCAATTATTGGATGATCATAGTTGTCTATAAAAAAGTTTTTTACCCGATGTGTTTGCTCAAAGCCGCATTTTTCATAAAAAGGCACTGTTAAAGGACTGTCCCCAGTCCCAACAATAATTCTTGTATGACTTTTCGAATAATAATTTTCAAGATAATTAATGAGCTTTTTTCCATATCCTTTTTTTTGACTACTAGGGACAGTCGCGATGTTTTTTATTTCAATAATTCCTTTTCCTTGATCTACCACTACGCAAGTAGCTCGTATCGCTTCTTCTTCGTAAAGAGCAAACATCACACCCCTTTCCAAGTAGGTATCAATCATACTTTCTTGCTCGTCTGCAAGTAGGAGTAAGTCTAAAAACTGTTTTTTGTTTTCAATAATTTGCTTTATCATGTTGTTTTTATCTCGACATTAACTAAAATATTCTGCATAAGAAATCACTTCCGCTTATCTTGTGCTTTATTTTTTTCGTAATAGTTCCGTTTTGTCTGATACATTGCCTCATCTGCTTTTTTGTATGCTTCTTCCCAGTCATTAAGAGAATCACCATTGCATATAGCATACCCCATTGAAACGGACGCTGATGACAAAGTATTTTCACAAAGTTTTGTCAGTTTTTCTTGAACAGCTTGCATATAATACTCTGCTTTGCTAGCATGTTTTGACGGAATTATAGTTGCAAACTCATCTCCACCTATTCTGTATACAACGCAATAATCCATATCGTCAATTAAGAGTGCTTTTGCACAAGCCTCAATATAAAAATCACCCATTTTATGACCAAATTTATCATTCACGGGTTTTAATCCATTTAAGTCAGTAATAACAAGAACTAAATCTTTTACACGCTGAACTTGTATATAATTATAAATGTCAGTATCAAAAGCATTTCTATTTTTTAATTTTGTTAAAGAATCGGTATTATACATATCTTTGAAGTGTGGATTAGAAATCCGTTGAAACAAAAAGCGTGCTAAAAAGCCTGCAATAATGCAAATAAATACAAGAACAGTATTTACAATAAAACGTATCTTTTGATATGCACTAGATTGACTATCTGCTGGAAATTCTATTCCTATAGCTGCAACGATATTTCCATCTTTCCCATGTAATGGGTAGTATGAAACATAAACATCCCCCCATTCTGTGCTAAGAATATCTTCTGGTAATACAATTTCGTTGCCTAAAGCAGTTAGCAAAGGCATTTGAAATTCATCTTCTATTAAGTCACCTACATTTCTAAAATCAGAATCTTCATAGGGAAGCCCATCAACATGGTATATTAAGTCCCCGTTATCATTTTGTACTGCAGTGTATAAATACTTTATACAACTGAGTGTACGAATTTCGTCAAGCAAGGCGTGCGCATTTTGGTAATTTTTGCGCTCCATATCTTCTTTCGTTTTAATTTCTAAAAAAATATCAGTATCGAGCCTTTCTTCAATATAGGAAACTACCGCTTCAGCCTCATTCTCTAACATATTAATCATTTCTCTATAACTCATAGTGTATACCAGAGAATAAATAAGTAAGCCAGAGAAAGCAACAATAATTACAACAAGAATAGTTACTTGCACGTCAACACGTTGCAAAAGTTTTTTTGGCATAACTCCCCCTTGGTATTGGAGTAGTCTACACTGATTATTAAACAGTCCTCTCCTCTTCACAGTTCTACCAGAGTACAATTATACCATGCTTTTTTCAGACACGCAAGTAAAAACATACAAATGTTTACATTATTTTTTTAATAGGCGAGCTTCTAATCTATCTCCAAACCATATACCACATACAAAAAGAATAATTGTTACGATACTTAAAAAAAACATAAGCCAAGTGGGAATACTTAAAGCATACGTTCCGAACATATTAAACATTTAAAAGTTACATTGAGCAAAATAGCAAAAGTTTCTATGTCGCAGCTTAAAAACTATACGGCAAGTTATTCTTTTGCACCTAACTCTAACAACATAGTTACAATATCGGTATGCCCATTTTTTTGAGCAAGACTTACAGCAGTTTGATTATCCTTGTTTATTGCATGTATGTCACTTCCAGCTTTTATTAAAGCAGATGCAACATCAGCGTAACCGTGTTCACAGGCCCACATTAAGGCAGTTTTATAACTAAATCGTGCATTTAGAATATCGGCTCCTGTAACCAAGGTTTTTATTTCTGTAATTCCATTAGCGTCTTCATAAGCGTCGAGCAATGTAACAATTTCGTCAATTTGCTCCTGTGTGAGAGACTCAGGATTTCCAGTAACTACAATCTTTTCTTGCACTACTGTATCACTGCTTTCTTGTCCGATACTTTTTTCTTTTTGACACGCGACACTAAACAATGATGCTATCA
>CAYJOZ010000015.1:0-18509 GCA_964371925.1 uncultured Treponemataceae bacterium
TTGTAAGATATTTAGTAGAAAATGGCGCAGACCTTGAAATACAAGATGAAGATGGAGATACGGCTCTTTTTTGGGCAAGCATGAGTGGAAATCTTAATGTTGTTACATATCTTGTAGAAATGGGAGCTGATATACATGTAATAAACCATGACGGTGAAACGGCTTTTGATAAAGCTGTATACAACGACTATACTGCAGTTATTGAGTTTTTTGAAGATTATGGATTTATTGATACTGTTGACCTTATAGATGCTATCGAAATAGGCGATTTAGAAACAGTAATAACTTTATTGGAAAATGGTGAAAATGTTGAACAAACAACAGGATCCTATGAACAAACACCTCTTATGTTGGCAGCAAACGAAAATCAGTATGAAATAGTACAAGTATTAATTGATAATGGAGCAGACGTGTTTGCAGAAGATGCAGACGGTGATACCGCTCTTCTATGGGCAGGATATAGTGACTCAGAAGAATCTGCTATTGTGCTTGTTAAAAATGGTGCAGATGTAAATACTTACTCTGTTGCTGGATATACACCTCTAATGCTTTTTGCAAACTCTGCAAGTATGGATTTTCTTGAAATTCTTGTAGAAAAAACTAACAACATAAACTTTGTTGATGAAGAAGGTGACTCTGCTCTTTTTTGGGCTGCTTCAGCTGGAAAACTAGAAGTAGTTAAATTATTTATAGAGAATGGAGCAGATATCCATGTAAAAAATAATTACAACGTAAATGTTTTGGAAACGGCTCTATCAAGTGGTCATGATGATATTGCAGAATTTTTTACAGAATTAGGCCTTGAAGTCTCAAGTGAATATGTAGCTCCTTCTACTCAGTCAACAGAAACAGGCCCACTATCGACTGCTGTTGAAAACGCTTCTATAGCTGAAGTACTCGAACTATTAGAAAACGGTGCGGACGTTGATGAACGATCTGGAGCGTATGATAAAACTCCATTAATGATAGCTGCGCAAAGCAATAATACAGAAATTATGGAAATTCTATTAGATTACGGAGCAGACATAAACGCTTTTGATTACGATGGAGACACAGCACTTATATGGGCTGGTTACGAAGGAGCAGAAGAAGCTGGTCTCTTTTTACTAGAACGAGGTGCTGCAGCTTCTATCGTGAATTCTTATCAATATACACCATTAATGATATATTCTGCAAATACTAGTGTTAATTCTGTCGAAACTTTACTAAAGTCTCATAATAATATCAATGCTGTGGATGAAGATGGCGACAGCGCATTAATTTGGGCAAGCGCTAATGGGAATTTAGATGTTGTGCGCTTCTTGGTTGAAAATGGAGCTGATGTTTCAATCCAAAACTATTATGGTGAAACTGCTCTCAGTGAAGCTGAATACTATGAGTATTATGATATTGTAGAATATCTAAAAAGCCTTGAAAACTAAGCTTGTTTTTGTTCTATAATGTAAAAGGTCTACAAAATTGTAGACTTTTTTTTATTCCAAATTTAATTCATTACAACTTTCGCAATGTCTGAAACTTCCAAGTCTTCATATAAAAGTCCATACATTACAGCTGCGGAAAAAACCTTTCTACCATACTCTCGTGTCTCCGCAAAAGGAATTTTTTCTAAAAATAAAGCAGGTATATCTAAAAGTTCTGGAAATTGTCTTTTCCACCTACGAACATTTGTAATACCAGCATTATAGGAAAAAAGTGCTCTCAAGGTTGAATTATCAACACCCTCTCTCGGTAATAGTTCATCAAAATAGTACATTCCAAAATCAATATTTTGCCTTGCGTTGTGTAAGTCATAGTCTTTTACTCGTAGCTTTCTGGCAACATCTCCAGCCGTTGTTGGCATTAACTGAGTTAAGCCAATTGCACCGGCCCAAGAAGCAACATCATGGTCAAAAAAACTTTCACTGCGCATAATAGCATAAATTATATATTCTTCTAAATCATAAACTTCCGAAACTTGTGTCACATAATCTGAATAATATGTTGGATATAAAAGTTTCATATCTTCAAATTTAATATCCTTTTCACTGTTACTAAACGCTCGAGCCGCAATGTTCAACGATTCAGGATAATAATTCTTGTTATAATTATTTTCTATTGAAGGATTGTTTACATAAGAAAGATTTTTACTTAATAAAACTGCCGTATCTAGACTAATCAAATCACTATTTTTTCTATATAACGAGTATACTTCTTGTGCATACCCTTTGCTGAGCATCTCTAAAAGAATCTCTTCGAAAGTAGTGTCAAAAACCTTTTTTTCTACTGCTTCTCTTTTTAATAAATCGTTTAAAAGCTTTTCTGATGACACATTTAAAGCAACAGCTGCCATCATTCTATAATACAGCGAACCATCTTGTGCGTTGTATGCTTGCCTGTATGTCTCTTCCACTAGCTCTTTTATGTCATCACTTTCAACACTCACAAGTTCATTCTCAAGAAGAAGCGCTGAAATGTAAGCATACTTTGACATACTTTCAGGAGAAAAATAAGGCTTTATTTCATGATATAAAGCATAAAACCCTTTGTAATTCTCATTATCTAAAAGCTGAAAAGCCAAAGGATCTAAGAACTCATCGAAGTAATATGGATCATGCCATGTTGAAGCATATTCCTGTAAAGCGGTAATTGCCGAGCGAGAAGAGGTTTGCCTTATTGTGGTAAAATAATACCATAAAGCATTGTCATAATGTGCATCATTTGTGGAGGCTTTCATTGCTGCTTCAAACTCTTCTGTAGCAAAGTTTTGATAGTGTGTTCCTGCATCTTCATATAGTCTTCCTGCATAAAAATGGCACATAAATGCTTCAGAACTTTTTTCAGGATATGTTTTTGCAGCTTTTTCTAAACTTCGTGCAAAAAAAACATTGTCATTCGACCCATATAATATAGCTTTACCTATGTCCGATAAAAAAAAGGCATCTTTTTCTTCAAAAAAAACATCAGGCTCCTCTGAATGATATTGTGAAGAAGCGGTAATGTTTCTTACTGCTTGCCCGTAATCTCTCGAAGAAACCGCATTGTGTATGTCAATTCTCTCGATATATTCCTTCGATAAAGGATTTTTTGTATTGTATGCTAAGAAGGCTTCATCCGAAAAAAAGAGTTTATGCTCTTGCGAATAATTAGAAGAAGTAAGCCACATGGTTATCTGATTGTGTACATTTTTATTTGATTTTATTTTTGATAGCAATAGATAGCGCTGAATAAAATTGCTATCTACAGTATATTGTTGCTGTGCTTCCGTTTTTTCAGCTAAGCTTAGCAATTGTTCAGATACTTCAATAATCTTTTGATATTCTCCACTTTCATACAAAAGTGGAATAAGTTTTTCATAACTCATCGATGCTAGTGTAAGGTTATTCGTTTTCAAATTTTTGGAAAATGAGCTCTCCGCTGAAGTGTAATCTTCTAACACTAATGCATCTAAGCCAGATAAATATGCTTGTATGCCATCATGTTCACTGTCGCTTTTACACGACAAAAAACATACACCTATTGTTACAATTAGTGAAAATAATAAAATCTTTTTCATTTATATAGCTGTAATCCTGTCTACCTTGGCGGAATATCGATATACGTACCAGCGATAATATAATCTGGGTTTGCAATATTATTGGCATCTGCAATGGTATCGTATAACCATGGATTTCTATAATAGGTATCACTTAAATCCCACAGAGTATCTCCCCATATTAATTTATAGTTAATACTTTCCATTTTTGCCTCAGGTGCCGGTTCCGGTTTTACAGGAACAACTTCTGCTTCAATTACAACTTCTATTGTGTTTTCCTCTGGCGCTGGTGGAATAATTTCAATCCCCTCTTCTTTTCTCTCTTCTTCAAAGGCCTGTGGAGGTTCTACCGTTACAACATTATTTACTACATTAGGATTGTCTCCTGGCCAAGAACCAAATGCAAATGCAAGTATTACTGCAATTATACAAATAAGTGCACATATAATACAAATAATCATTGGAAGAGAATATTTCCCTCGAGAACGGCGCTTTTCTATATCTTCTTTTAATTTTTTATCATACAGTGGCGGTATAAAAGATGTTGAACTATCTTCTGTCTTGGTAGTTTGTTCTCCATATTCAGCATATTGGATATCCGAACTTTCTTCTGTTGAACTTAAATCAAAATTATCATCAGAGCCAAAGCCAATATCAAAATCATCTCCTAATGAAGACTCCTCTGTTGTTGCTGTTTCTGTAGAATCTAAATCGAAATCTCCATTAAAATCTATTGAATCTGTTCCCATATCTTCACTTAAATCTAGTGAATCTGTTGAAAAAGATTCCGCACTTTGTGTTTCATCGTCTGTCCCAAATGAGTCATCTAAGCTTAAAGAATCTGAATCAAAATCACTTGAAAAATCATCACCTAAGTTTAACGAATCAGAGCCAAAATCATCATCCATTGAAAGATCTTGCGTCTCGGATCCAGCGGTTGAATCATCTCCAATATCTAATGAATCAAAACTCTCATCTCCTAAATCAGTTCCTATTGAAGAAAAAATATCATCGTCTGGTGGTGTTAAGTCATCATGTAATGTTGCGTTATCTGGAAATGAAAAGTCATCTCCCACTGTTTCACTTTCTGGGAAGCTAAGATCATCACCATCAATATTTAATGTATCGCTTGTTGTTTCAGACTCTGCAAAGCTAAAGTCATCATCCATTGAAAAGGCATCTTCAGTGCTATCGTTATTTTCAACTGAGTCAAAGGAAAAATCATCATCGGGCATAGCAAATGCATCACCTTCTTCTGTAGTTGAATCTTCTACCTCTCCAAAAGATGTATTTTCAGTTACACTTGTATCATCATCCATTGAAAAATCATCTATATTTGTATCTATTATGTTTTCTTCGTTATTACTATCAAAATCTACATCATCAAGATTAAAGTCGTCCTCGGGCATAGTAAACGAATCATCACTATCTGTCATTGAGCTTATATCTTCTGTAACGGTATTTTCTTCAGTTTCATTTTCAAGATCTATATCATCAAAATTAAAGTCAGAATCTCCAAGGTCGAAAGAATCCTCTGAAGATGTCTCTACCTCATCTTCTATTACGTTCTTTTCAATGTTATCTTCTTCAAAATCTGCTAAAGACGAAAAATCATCCCCAGATGAAACTACTGAGGAACCAATATCATCAAAAATATCAGGATTTTCTGCTAGTTCGAAATCACTCGTACCACCTAATTGTGCTTCTGAAAGTGTAACTAATGAAACAGAGGTATCTGACTTTGCTCCAGTTTCTGGGTCAAGAACTTCTGCAGTTAGTACATTGTCTTCATCAAGATTTATTGATAAGGCAAAAGATGGCTCCTCTTTTGCATGAGGCACGAGGTTTTCAATGAGTAACGTATCAACATATTCTAATTCTTCTGTTTCTTCATACTGTTTATATAGGTTAATTTTTACTGTTGTTTGTCCATCTCGAACTGTTGTTAGTTCAAGAGTTTTGCTATCTGGCTCTCCATCTTTTAATATCGGGAAAAATGATCCATCTGCTTGTTTAATGCCTATAATTTTTTTACTCATAATAGTCCTCCCTTCCATGGTAATATGCTTGAGCAATATTGTCAATGGTTTTTTAAACATAAATAAGAAAAATAAAGCTATTATAGTATGTATTTAGCATAAAAATGCTATTATTGCAACTGATGAACCCCTTTTCGAGTTTTTTCCATCATCTCAAAATTCAACTCAGCATTCCTAATAACAAGGCAAGTATATATAACATCTACTATTATTAATTGATTTATTTTTGATAGAACAGCCCCGTGTCTGCTCGTTGACTCCGAAAAGGGAACATATAAAACTGAATCGCAAATTTTAGAAAGCTCCGATCCTCCCATTTTTGTTATTGCGATTGTATATGCACCATTATCTTTTGCAAGCTTTGCACCTTGAATTATTTCCTTTGTTTCTCCTGAGTAGGAAAAAAATAATGCTACATTTTTTTTTGACAAGGTGCAGGCCGCAGTTAGTTGTAGGTGAGAATCTTGTTCCCATCCAGAAAGCACACCTATGCGCAAAAATTTTTGATGTAAATCTGAAGCCGCTATGCCAGAAGCTCCGATGCCAGCAAGATGCACATATTCTGACTGTATTATTTTATCAACGGTCAATTCAATCTGTTTTGTATCTAAAACACTGCCTAATGTTTCTAGATTATTGCTATGCATGTGCAAAATTTTACTAAGTATTCCTTCAGACCCATCCTCTTTTGTGAAGGTAAAATCAGGATAATCAATTGCTTTTTTTTCAGAATATATATCTCTAGCTAATAGTATTTTTAACTCTTGGTATCCATCTATTTTTATTCTTTTGCATAATCTAACTATTGCAGCTGTACTACCCTGTGATTCTCTAGCTAATTCTGAAATATTCATTGTGAGAATTTTCTTCGGATGTTTTAATACGTATTCAGCAATACCTTTTTCTGATGGAGAACAATCTTCTAAATAGCTTTTTAATAAGTTAACGATACTTTTCATTTATATTCCTTTTGTCTTTGTTCTCACTGTAATATATTCAAAATGTGATTTTATTACCGTTCGCTCATTTCTAGTAGCCATTGTTCACAAAACATTAACATACGTGGCAAGTGAAAAAAGCCTTTCCATTTCCCACCTTTTAAAGTTAAAGCAGGTTCTCCAGTGCGAGACAAATATCCATACCACTCCCCATCTTTTGAATCTGGAAAATGTTTCCATGAATATTCATCAAGCTTTAGAAACCAGTCTTTGTGTTCTTTGCGTCCTGTTAACTTATAAGCAAGTAAAAAAGCAGCTATGGCTTCATTATGTACCCACCACAGTTTCATATCTGACTCTATTTTTTCTGTTGGGAAGTTTTTATAGTCTTGATAATAGAAAAGACCTCCATGTTTTTCATCCCATCCACGTTCTACACACCATAGCATTATGTCTGCTAAGTCGTTTATCATTTTTTTATCATTTCTATCTTCAGCGAGTAACATTATAAACCATAGAACTTCTAGTGCGTGACCAGGGTTAAGTAAGCGTCCTTCCATAACATCAAAGTTATGTTTACCACCAGCCAATACTCGTTCAAATACGCATTTTAATTCTCTATCTACATGATTATTTAAAATTATATCAATGTTTTCGGTTATTATTTCTTCTGTCTTGTCTTCTGAAAGAAGACCCTTTAGTTCTCTAGCCATCCATAGTTGAATCATCGGTAAAGCCATTGCCATAAAACTTCTCGTTTCTGGAACCTGCTTTAAGTATTGTCCTTTTGGATTTGTTTTTCGAATTTGTATTCTTTTATAGATATCTAATGCAAGCTCTCGGGCCCATTCTTCCTGGGTAACTTTCGAGTATTCATATAATCCTACGCAAACAAAACAATCGGCAAAAATATTATAAGGTTGAACTAGAGGTAAGCCTTCTCTGTTTAACGAAAAATAATAATCACCATCAAGATTTTGCCCTTTTTCTCTAATAAAATTTGCGCCAGTTCTTGCGCATTCAACCCACTCTTCTTTTGTCCCATAAACAGAACACAGCTTTGAAAACATCCATAATTCTCGACCTTGCATCCACATAAACTTATCAGTGTCAAATACGGTACCATCTTTATCTAGGCATGAATAATATCCACCTTGCTCAAAGTCAACTGAGTTTTTTAACCAAAAAGGTATTACATCATCAAATAATGCAGATCTATATTTTTCGTGTAGTTTTTTTAATTCTGATTTAGTCATATAGTTATTTTACTGCTCCTGCTGTCATACCTTTTATAAAGTATTTAGACATAAATAAGTATAAAAGCAACATTGGAATAATTGCAATACTTAATCCTGTAAAGAGTAAGCTCCAATTTGTACTATGTTGTCCAAAAAAAGAACTCAGACCAACTGGCAATGTTTTCAAATCAGCTGACTGTAAAAAAACTAGCGGAAAGAAAAAGTCATTCCAAATGGGAACCGCATTATATATTGTAACTAATGCAATGGCAGGTGCCGTTACAGGTAAAATTACTTTCCAATATATAAAGAAATCATTACAACCATCAATTCTTGCAGCATATTCTAAGTCTATGGGTATAGACTTCATAAATCCAGCTAAAATGAATACGGTTGATGGTAATCCCATAGCGATAAAAATGAATATTACCGAAAATCTAGAATCCATGAGCCCTAGGTTTTTTATAATTAAAAATAATGGAATTATTGCAGCTTTAAGTGGAAGCATTATTCCACTTAAAAAGAGCATATAAATTAATGTGCTAAATTTATACCTGTATCGAGAAATGCCGAAGGCAGCCATAGAACCCAACAATAAAACAAAAATCATTGAAATTCCAGTTGTAATAAAACTGTTTAGAAAGTATGTATTAAATCCTTTTTCAATCCATACTTCATGATAATTGTCAAATTTAAAACTCTTTGGTAATGAAAACGGATTTTGAAAAATTTCCCTCGTAGATTTAAATGATGAAACAATCATATTAAATAATGGATAAATAATGATAATTACATATCCTATCATGATAGCTAACATACAAAATATTACTATTTTTTTAAAATTCCCAGCATTTTTAAAGCGAAAGTCTGTTATCATAATTCAACCTCTTTTGACTTTGTAACTATTATAGACAGAAGAGAAAATACAAAAGTAGAAACGTATATTACAACGCCTATTGCTGATCCCATTCCTATTTCTGGACTTCCTGAATCTACGGAACCAAAAGCCGTTCGATAAAATAAAGTCCCTATCGTATCTGTTGAATAATTAGGTGGCCCATCTAATCCAGCCATAGTGTATATTTGTTCAAAAACATTAAGACTTCCTATTATAGTTAGAACGCTTATTACTGTAATTGATGGTATTATTAGAGGGAAGATTATTTTCCAAAAAAGTTGCCACTCCGTAACTCCATCTAAATATGCAGCCTCTAAGCATTCTTGTTCCACACTATCAATAGCTGCTAAAAATACTAAAGCTGGAAAACCAACCCATCTCCAAATATTTACTGCAATAATAGAAAAAGTTGCAAGTCCTTCTTCTCCAAGCCATGCTCTCTGCAAATGCTCTTGACCCATTAATTCTAAAAACTTATTTAGTAATCCGTCTGGGCGTAGATATAGCCCCCAAAGAAAACCAACAGCTATAATTGAAAACAATACTGGTATAAAGAATATTTTCTTAAAATAATCATGTAAAAAAATTCTACGGCTTAATAAATAACCAAATAAAAGACCCAAAGTGTTTTGTATCAACATAGTTATTAAAAACCACGTCCCGTTATTTTTAATTGCATTAAAAAACCTTTCTCTGTACGGAAACTCTAAAAAAAGTTTTCTAAAATTCTCTAATCCCACAAAATCTGTTCGGAGTAATTGATTCCATGAAAAAAAACTGTTAAAAAGAGAAAGAAAGAGAGGTAGCAAAATAAATACAGCCACAATAAGCAATCCTGGTGTAACAAAAAAACTTATCCATCCTATTTTGCGTAATTTTTTTACATTCATGTTTTTTCCTTTACTGGTAATAAAAAGAACCGTTAACTTATTTTGTAAATCAACGGTTCTTAAATGAGTTACTTTTCAAAAGTAATAACTATCTGTTATTGAAAAGGCTTATAATAGGTAGCTATACCATCTTGCACTTGTTGACATACATCGTCAGCGGATAATGTACCTGCAAGATACCCTTGTGATGCAGCTTGGAATAATGATGAGCCAGTAGGCTGATTATATCTAAATCCAACAAGGAAAATATATGGTGTGCTATTTTTTTGTAAGTCTAATACTTTTGTGATAAATGGAGATGCTTTTGTATCTACATTTGGAGCAAATGATACCATTTTCAAGTCTTCAACAAATTTTTGACCAACTTCTCTAGTTGCCAAATATTGTAAGAACTTTGCAGCAGCTTCTTTTTCTTTTGATTCTGCATTCATAGAAAAGTTCATATCTGCATATACAGACACATATTTTGTATCAGAAGCTTTTTCACCTGGTGTAGGAAATACATCAAAACTCAAATCTGGGTTTTGTGATTCAAAGAAACCAGCTTCAAAAGAACCACCAATAAAATGTCCTGCAATTTCATTAATGAAATTTGCTTGCATATCTGTGTAACCAACGCCTGTGTATAAGTTAGGCATATAATTTGTCAATTCTTCTAATTTTTCTAAAGAATCTTTGAACTGAGGGTCTAGAAAATTTGTTTCTCCTGCTATAACATCATCAAAGAAGTCATTTGCACCATAGAAAACAGGAGCAATTGCGCCAAGCATTACTTCAACTGTCCAACCATCTTTTGTACCATTAGCTAAAGGTACAATCCCTGCATCTTTCATTATTTTGAGATTTGAAATAAATTCATCCCATGTTTGTGGAACTTCTAAACCAAGTTCATCGTAATAGGCTTCATTATAGTATATAAAAAGAGTTTGTCCATTTGCTGGTACACCATATACTTTGTTATCTGTGATTGAGGTTGCTCCACCCAATGCAGCTTTAGAATAACCTGCTAATTCAGGAACCCAGTCTTCTAGAGGTTCAATAAAATTTGAATCTGTAAATGTTTGCAAACCACCGTATGCACGTGTTTGGAAAACATCTGGCCCCGAGCCACCTTGAAGAGAAGCAGCTAGAATTGTATTATATTCCGTATTTTTATGAGCTGTTTGTACTACTTCAATTTCTGGATTATTTTTTTCAAATTCAGTTATTAATCCATCATAGAAGTCCACATCTTCAGGTCTCCAAGTCCAAAATTGCAATGTTGTTTTGTCTTCGCTAGAACTATCTCCAGAATCTCTAGATGAGCCTGCAAAACCTAATGAAATTGTAAACAACACTAACATTACCAAAGTAAAAATTTGCTTCTTTTTCATAGTAAATCCTCCACTACGTTTGTATAAATTTTCTGTTATAATTATATGGCACAAATTTTACTTTGTCAAGAAAAATATTAAAAATAATTTTTATTATATATTATTTATTTCTAAAAAAAAATATCGCTTTTTTTTTAAATGTGTGATATACTTTTTTTATTACTTTTTAGGAGCTTTAAAATGTCGATACTTCCAGTTACAGAACAACAAAATCCAGATTCATACCAAATTGACATCAAAACCACAGAAGAAATTCTACGAATAATTAATAACCAAGACAAAACAGTTCCTTTAGCTGTTGAAACTGCAATTCCTACTCTTACAAACCTTGTTGACGCATTAGTTACTTGCTTTAATGCAGGTGGCAGGCTTTTCTACCTTGGAGCAGGAACTTCTGGTCGACTAGGCGTATTAGACGCTTCTGAATGTCCTCCAACCTACGGAGTAAGTCCTGATATGGTTCAGGGTTTTATTGCAGGAGGGGACAAGGCGTTACGAAAATCTGTTGAAAATGCAGAAGATGATTCAGAACAAGGTATATTACAATTAAAAGAGGCATCTTTTTCATCAAAAGACATGCTTGTTGGAATTACTGCCTCAGGATCTGCTCCATATGTAATAGGGGCAATGAAGTATGCCCAATCTTTAGGTTCCCCTGTAGGAGCAATAAGCTGTAACAAAGATTCACTGACATTTAGTTATTGTGACTTCCCCATATACATACCTGTTGGTCCAGAAATTGTAACAGGTTCGACTCGAATGAAATCGGGAACAGCTCAAAAACTTGTGTTAAATATGATTACAACAACTGCTATGATACGAATAGGGAAAGTTTATAATAATTTTATGATTGACCTAGTACCTGTCAATGCGAAATTAATTCAACGTTCAATAAGATTGATATGTGAAATTACAGAATGCAATGAAAAAGTTGCAGAGGTAGCTTTTTATGAATCAGAACGTAAGGTTCGTACTGCAATTATTATGGTTATGCTATCCTTAACTAAAGATGAGGCAAATGCATTACTAGAAAAAAACAATATGAACATTAATAATTCACTTTCCTCTTATAATTCAGATAATAAGACTCTTTGAGGTGACGCAAAATGAGCTATTTTTTTGGAATTGACGGTGGTGGTACACACGGCAGAATAACTGTAATTGATAACAATAATACTATTATTTATAAAGGCAAGGGAGGCTGTTTAAACGCTCACGCATCTAGTGAAAAAGTAGCTAAAGATAACCTCAAATCTTTAATACAAGAAATGCTTTCGACCCTTCAAATAAGCACCTCTCAATTTTCTTCTGGTTGCCTAGGTGGTTCAGGCCTTGATTCAGAAAGTGAAAAAAAGAACTTTTATGATTTTTTTAAGAACACTCTTTTATTCACATGTCCCCTATTTTTATGTAATGATAGCTTTACAGCTTTAGTAGGTGGTTTAGAAAAAACTGAAGGTTTTATACTCATCTCAGGAACTGGATCAATAGCCTCAGGTTTAAAACATGATGGCTCGATTGTTAGAGCTGGTGGGTGGGGACACCTATTAGGAGATGAAGGCTCAGGCTATTGGATTGGAAGCCAAGGTTTAATAAGAGGTATTTCTTCTTCTGAAGGGCGAGATGAAAAGTCTTGTTTACCAGAAGTAATTAAATCTTATTATAATATCTCATCGTATAGAGATCTCTTTCCTTTTGTATATACTTCTTTTAATAAAGCAAAAATAGCAAAGTTCGCAAACTGTGTTTTTGATGAAGCTCGTAGAGGTGATAATCTTTGCAATTCTATCTTAACTGAAGCTGAGGACCATCTTGTAAACCTATGTTTGAGTGTTTTTAAGCAAATTGGTAGTATTAAGACAAAGCAAATTGTTTTATCAGGTGGAATATTAGAGAACGAGCCTCTTTTTTGCAAAAATATTGAAAAAAAGACAAAAGCTTTACTTCCGCAACTCGAATTTGTTCCAAGGCTAAATGATCCTGCTTTTGGTGCCTGCCTATTAGCACAACAAAATTTTAAAACGCCTCTTGTTTTCAAATATATCTAGTTCTGTTTGATAGTATTACCCTCTTTAAATAAAAAGTCTTTTTCGCTATAATGGGCAGATGAAAAAAGAAACCATTTATATTCTCATGAGTTATATGTTATGGGGTTTAATGCCTATATTCTGGAAGCAACTTTCTTCTGTTTCTTCAGTTTATATTTTAACTTCTCGCATTTCATGGTCTTTCGTTTTTTGTTTCCTAATTTTATTCGTAAAAAAAGATCTTAATTCTCTAAAAAAAGTTTTTTCCAATAAAAAAGAAACAGTTTTACTGTTATTATCAGGTGTATTGATTTCACTTAATTGGGGTTTATATATAATTGCAGTCAATTCTGGCAGAATATTAGAAACAAGCATAGCCTATTATTTATCTCCCATTTTCTCAATTTTCCTTGGAGTTTTATTTTATAAGGAAAAATTGGTTAAAATACAGTGGATAGCCGTTATTTTTTCAATATTAGGTGTGGCTGTCTCCGTTCTAGCTTATGGTCAATTTCCATTAATGTCTATATTCTTATGTTTGTCTTTTGGATTATATAGTCTAGTTAAAAAAGTAGTAATATCCAAAAGTGATATCACAATTGTAGTTGAAACTCTTTTTTTACTTCCTTTGTCTATTTTCTATATTATAAACTCAGAAGTAAACAATATCGGGGCTTTGCACATACTTTCTGGCTGGAAATTTTTACTCTTACCTTTAGCTGGAATATTAACCTCTTTGCCTCTTCTTCTTTTTTCAACAGGTGTGAAGAAAACCCCCTTTACTATAGTAGGAATAATAATGTTTAGTAGTCCTACTATCTCGTTATTAATTGGGGTTTTTTTATATAATGAGCCTTTTACAACATATCATTTAATTACTTTTATATGTATTTGGCTTGCAGTAGTTTTTTTCATTATCGGAAATTTTATTTCAAACAAAACCAAAATAAAGTGTTAGTCTAAGGAGCTCAATTATTAAGCGGTTATTATTTATTTATTTATTTTTATTTTTTACAGGAATTTGCTTTACACAAAATATCAAACAAGATACAAATCTTACTTTTTGGAGTGATTACCCCAATGAAGAATTAGCACAAGAACTCGCAAGTAGAATGAGTGACGATGAAGCTTTGGCTCAAATATTTATGTTTGGTTGGGCCGGATCTGAGCCTTCTCCCCTTTTAATTAGATGGGTTACAGAACGAGAATTAGGAAGCGTAAAAGTTTTTGGGTGGAACACAGAAAATGAAATACAGGTTGCTGAAGCGGTAACCTTTTTACAAGAGGAAGCGCAAAAAAGTCATTTTCAAATCCCTTTATATGTTGCAACAGATCAAGAAGGCGGTCTCATTAGACATGTAAAGGGTACAACTAGTGATACTCCAGGTAATTTGGCTATTGGTGCCTCAGGCTACCCATTAGATGCATGGTATACCGGCTATTATATTAGTAAAGAATTACGTGCTCTTGGAATAAATATGAATTTTGCGCCGACGGTAGATTTATATACAAATATTGATTCCACTGTTATAGCTAGTCGCTCATTTGGAATTGACCCTCATTTTACAGGCGTATTAGGTGCATCTTTTTCAGAAGGAAGTTTAGCTGCAGGTGTTATTCCAACGGCAAAACATTTTCCAGGTCATGGAGATACAGGAATTGATTCACATGGACGACTTCCAGAAATAGATGCGGATAAGAAAACATTGTATGAAAGAGAATTGGTTCCGTTTTTATATCTTATTGAAGAAGGCATACCCGCTATTATGTCCGGCCACTTAGGTTTTCCAAATATCATGGAAACAGGAGAGCCTGCATCTTTATCGTATTATTTTTTAACCGAACTTTTAAGGAATGAGTTAGGATACGAAGGTTTAATAATTACTGATGATATGATGATGAATGGAGCAACAAGCTATACTGGTAGTTTGTCCACTGCCGTAGAGCTAGCCATAAGGGCAGGAAATGACATTGTTATTTCCTCTACCACACCACAATGGGAAGAAAGCATTTGGACGCTTTCATCTTTATTAATGGAAACTGATGCAAGCTTTAATGAAATTGTAAGGAAAGCTGCATATCGAGTTTTGTTATCAAAGTTAGATTATTTTAAGGGTGAAAACCATGTTCCAATTTTCCCAGATATTGAGGCAATTCCGTCTTTAGTACCAGACCCTGAGGCCGAAGCTTTTTTTACTTCTCAAGCTGCTCGATCTATAACTGTATTTAAAAAGGGAGACTTCCCTTATACCGTAGAAAAAGCACAGGAAGAAAGGATTCTAGTAGCTGCACAGTTTCAAGAAGTTTTCGACGAAGCCTCATATAGATATGGAAGTTTAGATTATCACTTTTTCCGTTATAATCTTTCTTCAGCTGAAATTCATACAGAGGGTATGAGGTTACTAAATCAATCACAGTATTATGATACAGTTATTATCTGTGTTTCAAACACTACAAGCAGAAGAATTGCACAATATCTAGAGAATAGTGGGAAAAAAGTAATTGTAATATCTGTTTTAGAACCTGTACATGTCTTTGATTTTGATTGGGCCGATTCAATTGTATTAGCATATAGCTATTCAGCTTTTTCTTTTAGAGCAGCTTTTTCCGCCTTACTAGGAGATTATATCCCTAAAGGGACTCTTCCAATGGAAACCGAATGATTGAGTCACACGATATCGTAGCACTTTCGAAAAAAAATATTAATATAGCTTTAGAATTTTTAATTCCTCATGAGTATAAATGCATGTCTCTTGTTTCCCATTTATTGCGTCACGACTCTATTAATTCTGACACCATATATATTGTAAAAAAAAAGGGCACACAAATATTAATTGAAACTATAAGAGGAATTTTTTTACTAACAAATACAGGTATTCTTTTACATTTTTTTTTAGCTTGCTCAGAAGAAAAGAAACTTAAGAGTATTTTGAAACGCAAGTATCTTTTCTCATTAGCAGGAACAGAAAAAAGCTCATCTTTCTTTGAGTTTGTTTTTCGAAATAAGTCCTCTTTAATTAATATTTATCACTTGATGGTTTACAAACCTGATTGCACAAATAGTATTTTTTTAAGAAAAATAGATACAGAAAAATTTAAGATTTATAAATGTAACATTTCAGATACTGAAAAATTATTCAATTTACAAATGGCATATCAAATTGAAGAAGTTCTTCCATCAGGAAAAAATATATCTGATAATGCTTGTAGAAAAATACTCATAGATAGATTAAAAGAACAAATGGTTTTTGCCATATTAGATATCGAAAGCAATAAATTTGTTTCCATGGCAGGCACAAATGCTATAGGAGTTCACTTTGTTCAATTAGGTGGAATCTATACAGAAAAGAAATTCAGAAATTTAGGGCTAGCACAGTACTTAGTGCGCCATATTCTTTCGTCTATTAATAAAAATGTTTCTTTATTTGTTCGCAAAGATAATTTGCCTGCAATAAATGCATACACAAAATCAGGGTTTTGCATTTTAGATACATATAAAATTTGTTATATGTAAGAGAACATAAAAAAACGGGCTAAAGCCCGTTTTTTATTTATCGAGCACTTACAAGCTCAATATCGAAACACAAATAAGCATTTCCGGGTATAACACCTGGGATACCATTAGCACCATATGCTAATTCTGGTGGTAATATTACCGTTCTTTTTTCGCCTATTTTCATATCTTGTGTCATAATATCGAATCCAGGAATCATTCTCCCCGCACCTGTTGTAAAAGGAAGCGGACTTTTTCCTTGTGAAGAATCAAAAGTTTGGCCAGAAAGTAAATATCCTCTGTAGTGCGTTTCTACTTGTCTACCTGTTCCAATTTTTGAGCCAGTTCCTTCTTTTGTCGTTAAAAAATAAATTCCGTTAGTATCTCTTTCAGCACCAGGAAATTTTCCTTCAATTTCTGCATATATTGCTGCACGTGCTTTTTCCTTCTCTAGTTCTGCTTTTTCAGCTACAGCTTTTTGCAAAGCATTAAAATCTGCTTGTGTTGCAGTAAATTTTTCTGCATCTGCGCCTTTACGAACTATTGTAATTTTTTCTATTTCATCATCTTGTTCTATGGCATCAACAACATCTTGTCCATCAATAACTACACCAAATACTGTATGAGCATCATCCAAATGTGGAGTTTCTCTATGTGTAATAAAGAATTGACTTCCATTTGTTCCTGGACCTGCATTTGCCATTGAAAGAATACCTTCTCTATTATGTCTTAAGTGTGGAACGAATTCATCCCCAAATCTATAGCCTGGTCCACCTCGTCCGTTTCCCTCTGGGTCTCCACCTTGTATCATAAAATCATTAATTACTCTGTGGAAAATTAAGCCATCATAAAAAGGTTTCCCTTTTGCTGCATCAAGGGTTCCTTCTGCCAAACCAACAAAATTTGTAACTGTAAGAGGTGTATCTTTATAATGTAATTCTAATACAATATCACCTTTACTTGTTTCCATAACCGCAAAAACACCTTCTTTACCTGTAATTGCTGCATTTTCTTTTGCACTCACTGAGCAACCTCCAAAAATTATTATTAACGTAACTGTTATAAAAAAATATATATGTTTTTTCATTTTATCTCCTATTCAGAAGTATTGTACATATCAAAGCACCACTTGAAAATTGCATCTGCTCTGCTCGAAAAAGATTTTGCTAGTCTCTCTGACACAAATGGTATTTTCGGAACATCTGCTTGGACAAGCACATAAAATAGTACAGAGTCTCCTACATCTGTTGCTATAAGGGTTAGTACTAAATTATTTTTGTTAACTATGGGAAAAGGAAATCCACCGTAGCGAATATTCTCTGTGTTTATAGCTCTAAATGATACTTCACTTTCATTAATAAAATATGAAAATTCATACACTGTTCCACTCAAAGATCTATCTTTTTGATAAACATAACTAGTTAAGTTTTCTATGTTTTCATTTATCGGATCTTCAATCTTTTGTTTATCGGTAGGATTATTTACAGTGTAAACATCTGTATAAAGAGTTTCCCAAACTTGACGAGAATTTGAAAAATATTCAATTCCAGTCATTTTCGAAAGATTACGCAGCAGCAAAGATATTTCATCGATTGCATCATGATCTACTGGCTTTTTTTCCAAAAGATATAATGATTCTACAATAAAAACTGGTTCTTTATTTCTTTGCCAATAGTTTTTAGCTTGATAGCCAAGATCTGAAGACGGAGCTAGTTCTAAAGATATATTTTTTTCACCATAAAAATTCCTTTGAACTTCTCCATTTTCTATTAATTCTTGAACTACTTGACTCGGCAATAAAGAATTTATATCTAGCATATTTTTATTAGAATCTAGCTCAAAATCATTTTTATTTATATCTTCTTGTGAAAAAACAAAAGCCGATGCTGTCAGAGTTAATAATAAAAATACTACTTTTCTCATCTTACACCTTTATACAAAACTTTAACTTGTTTGTACAAACCTTCACCTTCACTTTTTGTTTCAATATCACCAATATCGTTAAGCGTTGTATGGATAAGTCTTCTTTCAAAAGGATTCATTGGTTCTAGCAAAATAGGATTCTTTTTCATACGTACTTTATCTGCAGTAACATATGCAAG
>CAYJOZ010000016.1:0-4649 GCA_964371925.1 uncultured Treponemataceae bacterium
ACAAGCTGCAAAAACCATGCGTGCAGAAAAAATGGAAGACATTATTTTTAACGGAACAGAAACTCGCAAGCCTCTTAATATGGCAGAGGTTACTTTAACATTAGCAAATGATAATGGGCTTCTTCCACTTGATATGAGCGAAATTAGTATTAAAAGACGCCTTTACCGCTCTGGTGAAGGTGAGTATTTTATAAATAATAGACAATGTAAGTTAAAAGATGTACGGGAGCTTTTTTGGGACACAGGTGTAGGTAAAGTTGCCTATTCTGTTATGGAACAAGGTAAAATTGACCAGATTTTATCTAGTAAGCCTGAAGATCGACGCTACCTTTTTGAAGAAGCGGCAGGAATTACACGTTTTAAGGCAAAGAGAGCAGAGGCAGAGCGTAAGCTTAGTCGAACTGAAGAAAACATGAAACAAGTTGAAGGAATATTGGGCGAAGTAAAACGTTCATACGATTCTTTGAAAATTCAAGCAGATAAGACGAGTGATTATAGAAAGCTAAAAGATGAAATATTTGAGCACGAGCTAGATATACAATTATTGCGATTAAAAAACTTCATTCAAGATAAAAGAAATCGAGATGATGATTTAAAAAAGCTTACAGCAAAACGTGATGGAGTACAAAGTGAAATTGATGCAATAAATACAGCTCTAACAGCGCATGTAGATGAAGTGAGCGCAATGGAAGCGCAACTAGTAGATATGCAACAAAAAATTTATGGGCTTGCTATTGAAGAGAGATCAAAAAGTGACCAGCTTCGCCACTTTGAAGAAACGCGAAGCTTAGCAAAAGAAAAACTTAAGCAACTTGAAATAAAAAAAACCGGTCTTGAAGAACGTATCGATATTATTACTGAGGATGTAGATGAGCAAGAAGGTGCTTTACAAGACTTAAATAGACGCTTAGAAGAAATCGCAAAAAATATTGCTTCTTTTGAAGAAAATATAACAATTTCAGGCGACCGAATTATAGAAAATAATAAAAAAATATCAGAACATGAGCAAAGTATTACAGGCTTAGATACCGATTTAGATGACCTTCAAAGTCAATTAGAATCAATTACGGAAAGCATTGTAACAGAGCTCGATGCAAAGCTAAAAGAAGCAGGCTTTTCTGTATCTGGGGCGAAACGCGCAAAAGAAGATCTTTCTCAAATACTTTCTCAATTAAAAGTTCTTTCAAGTGGTAGGGCAAAGCTTTTTTCAGACTTTGCAAATGTTGACGAGCCTTCGAAAGCAGATACACAAAAATTTGCACATTCTGCAGTGTCATCATTTACTGAAATTGAAACATTACTAGTAAAATTAGAACAAGCAATTGCGGACTTTGAAAAATCAACTCCCTCTTTCATAGGCGATTTTTTATCTCCTGAAGGAATAATGACGCAAAAACGCGACATAGACAAAAAAATACAGGATAATCGGGCATCAGTAGGTGCTAAAAGAAATAGTATTCAAGAAATAAAAAGTGACAATGCAGATTTAAACCTCAAGATGGAAGAATATAGAACAACGCTTGAACACCTTAGACTAAATCAAGCACAAATGAAAGCTCAAATTCAATCCAGTGATGATCAATTACGTATTTTAAGAAGGGAACTAGCAAATCAAGAGGGCGAACTCAAGGCTCTTGAAAATGAGCTTTTTGTTGAAACTAAACGATTCGAAGATATTGATAACCAAGTTCTTGAGGTAGAAGGTGAAATTGCCATGATTCGCCGCCAAGGGCTCACGTTAACAAAAGAACTTGAAGAACTAGAAAAATCAATTACAAATCGTAACTCTGACGTAGCAGGTAAAAGGGATGCTCTAAAATCTCTTATGGCTGATATGGCGACGCATCAACAAAAAATCGAAAAATACCATTTAGATATTGTTACAACTGATACAGAAATAAGAAACTTAAAAGAAAACTTTAAGGAATCGCATTCTAGAGACTTAATGGAATTTGAAGAAAGAATGTTTACTATTACGGCACCAGCTGGACAACTTAGAGAAGAAGCTGCAAGTTTGCGCCAAAAAATTAAGGACCTCGGAAATGTAAACTTAATGGCTGTAGAAGAATTTACAGAAGCAAAAGAACGGTATGATTTCTTGTCAAGTCAAATTGAAGACTTAAAAAAAGCGCGTGATGATCTTCATAGGATTACTGAAGAAATTAGAGCTGAATCAACAGAACTCTTTTTGGCAACATATAACAAAATTAAGAAAAACTTTCATAACATGTTTCGACGCCTTTTTGGTGGTGGTAGGGCAGAATTGCGCCTTGTTGATCCACAAAACGTTCTGCAGTCAGGTGTTGATATTTTTGCGCAGCCTCCTGGAAAAAAACTTGAAAATATTGCACTATTATCAGGTGGAGAAAAAACAATGACAGCAGTTGCTCTTCTTTTTGCCACCTATATGGTTAGACCATCACCTTTCTGTTTGTTAGACGAAATCGACGCAGCTCTTGATGATGAAAACGTAAGCCGATTCATAAATACTTTACGAGAATTTGGAAGTTTAAGTCAATATATAGTAATTACGCATAACAAAAAAACAGTAGCAGGAGCAAATACACTTCTCGGTGTTACCATGGAAGAGTTTGGCGTAAGTAAAATTATTACTATTCGACTTGAAACTGATGGAAAGGGCAGTGGAAGCTTGAAACTTCCCGACATAACACCGTTCGAAGAGGAAGACGTTGAGCCTGAATTAAATGTCTATATTCCACCTCATCCACCAAAGCGAAATAAAAAAAATGTAGAACATAAAACTGAAGAAGAACAACTACAAGATGGTGAAACAGATATCGTCGACGTAGATACTGTTCCAGAGGGTTCTCAGGATATGTTTATTGACGATGAGGAGACCTCTGTCGATGAGTAGACAAAAAATAATTATAATTGCAGCATCAATGTTTCTTTTACTATGTATAGTGCTCATTATAATTACTGCAACAACTGGAAAAGAGGTAGAACTTGAACAAGTTCATTATACGCTTGATTTTCCCCTCGTGTTGCCAGCAGAGCCAGGCTACTCAGGTGATTATCTTTTTACCAATACTCCAAAAGAAAGATGGACTGAAGATGAGGTCTCGCAATGGTTTACTGAACCGAATGCTACCAATTTAGATAAATTAAGTAGTGCTAATGACCAACTTATACTAAAAATATTAGAGGCTGCTCCGTGAAAAAATATGCAATTTTGATGCTAAGTGCTGCACTACTATATTCGTGCGAATCAACAAATATAGATGATGTTCCAATACAAGAAGAAATTTTTGATGAATCATCTTCAATTGAGCAAGACCTCGCTTCTCAAAGCAGTGAAATAGAAAACTCAATTATAAATGAAAACATTGAAGAAATAACGCCAGAAAAAATAATTGCAGAAGAAATTGTAGTTGAGGAAAAGCCTACTATTGCCGAAGAAATATTTGATGTTAGTACTGATGATATTTTAGTGCAAGAAACGGGTGAAGTAGATGTCCTAACTGAAGTGCCTCCATCATCTGTTATCATCACAGATGATGTTCCATCTCTAGATTCTTTTACACTTGATGCTATATTACCAGATGAAGATGTTATTCTTGAAAATGATGGTGCTTATGATGTGGGTGCTGCTGGCGACGATATAGTTACAGTCGAAGATACAGAGTCTGCTATCACTGATTTCCTCGAAGTCGAAAGTTTTGAAAATGCAAATACTATAGAGATTCCACTTACGCCACTTACACAGGCAATCCCCGTAGGGGAGGGCGAGGAAGATGAAGTTCTTCCACAATTGGAAAATTTAGAAAATGAAAATATAGATACCCTAGTTGTAACAGAAGAGCAGGATGTAGCTGCTGCTGTCTCTTTGTCTGAAGATGTGCAAAGTAACGATGTAATAATCGCTAGTGATACCGTAATCTTAGACGATAGCATTTCTCAAGATACTGGAGCAAATACTGATGATGTAGTCATTGTAGCACCTTCTTTAGGAAATGAAACACAAATCTCTGAAGCATCTCAAGATGAAACGGATGTGCTTAGTCTTCAAAATACTGATTCCTCTCTATTGCAAGACAGTTTTCCAACGGATAGAGTCATAGAGCCTCTAAGTGAACTAGATACTATTACTATAAACAAAGAAGGCAACATGGTTATTCCAGAATCACAAACGGAAATTGAAGAAGACAGTATAGAGATGCCCAGTGCACCTGATGTTATCGTTTTGCCACCAGGAGAAGAATTACCTGAAGAATTGCCAGAGCTTATTATACCTTCTCAAAAGCTAGAAGTAATTGAAGGTGACTATGTGGATATTGTTTTACCAGGACAAGGTTGGATATTTTTAGGCGAAGTGCACGAGACAAATCCACCTGTTGTAACATTTTATGCGCGCTTTGTAGATGGTGACGATACTCTTTTCAATTTTTATGCAGAAAAAGAGGGAAGTACAATTCTTCACTTTTACAAACAAGATATTCTTGCAAATGAATACCTAGACGAATATTTAGAAGTTAGCATTTCACCACAACGGCGTGCAAGTGCTGTTAGGCCCAGTGCTGTGACAAAAACAGAAGACATGTTTGGAATCAGTTCTGAACCAGAGGTAGTTTTGGGTGGGGAAACTGAAATTGTCCAAGAAGAATTTTACATTGATGAGTTTTCGCCAG
>CAYJOZ010000016.1:4659-18466 GCA_964371925.1 uncultured Treponemataceae bacterium
TATCTTAGAAGAGGCTGAGTTGGCCTATGCTGAAGGGCGGTATCAAGATAGTATTTATCTTTTGGATGAATACACGTCACTAGGTGTTAATGAAATTGACAGAGCCTTATTTTTATATGGTAAAAATTACGAATCAACTTCGGATGTTCGAAATATTCGCCTATCTCATTCATCATACAAAAAAATTCTTGAATCATTTCCAGATAGTACCTATTGGGATGAAGCAAATAAAAGAGTGATATATTTAGAGCGCTTTTATCTTACGATTCGCTAGATTGTGGAGGGAAATGTTCTATACATTGCAAGCGCATTTCGCTTGTCATTTAAGTATATCCCCTCATTCCAGTATTCTAAGGCTGCAAAAAGGGCATTTCCTCCATCATGTTCATCACTTTTTTGTGTTTTGAATGAAACAAAGTTACCAAGTTGCTCGTAGTCCTTATTTTCAATTAATTCTATTCTGTTCTGATTAAATATGTTCCAGTTTTCAAGTTCAGTGAATCCATCGCCTTCGTCTTCAATAATAAAATGCGCAAACGAAGAGCTAAATGAATACCAAATATGTATGTTTTTTGAAGTATCACAGTTGTTTCCGTGCTTAATTGCATTTTTTATCATTTCGCTAATTTGCTGTACTAATAATTCTTTTTCTTCACTTTCGATTAATGCTTCATCAAGTATGTGTAAGGCATATTCCCGTACTCTGCTATAATCTGAGGAAAAACTTTGATATGTTAAAAATGTTTTGTCAAACAATGAGTTATGCTCATCGCTTATTAATTGAAAAGTTGCCTGCGTTTGTTGTTGAACCATATTGCCTCCTGAAAGACTCTGAATTTTGCTACATTTTGGTGACATCTATGCTCGTTGAAGCTTTGCACACTTCATAAACATAAAAATTACTATTAATCATTATTAAACAACGATAAAGCCTCTTCTATTGTTCCTGTTATCGGGAAGTAATCTGTTAATTTAGTTAAATCAATAACTTTTTTTACAGAGCCATGAATGTTTGTCATAGCCAATTGTAAGTTTAGTTTTTTTATTATTGAGCAAATATAAATTAAAGCACCCACTCCTGATGAATCGATATAAGACACTGCATCAAGATTTATAACTATTTTTCTTACATCTTTTTCAACCATTTTTGATACAAGGTCTTTTAGCTTGTAGGAATTATATAAATCCATTTCACCTTCAAGATCTATTATATAGTTTTCTCCGGTTTTTCTAATTTTTAATTCCATTTAAGATTACTCCTCACATTTGCTCTGTTTATTTTGGAAATATATTGTATTTTTATATTATATCACATTTTTAACTTAATGCAATCATTTAATAAAATTTTTTACACCTTTCTGTAAATTGTCATTGCTTTATTTTCTAAAAAGCTTCTTCAGCACTCTGTCAAGTAAACTGACCTTGTGAGTGCTTTTAAAATCCTGTGCTGCTTGGTCTAAACTTATGCTTTCACCATATTTCGTTTGCAATTCTTGCCAATATTTTAGTAGCCACACATACATATCTCCTGTAGTACGGTTCTTAAACTTCTTCATGATTGATTCATTTTTTATTACTTGCACAACAGGGAGGTATACCTCTTCATACCATGACTGAATTGCTTCAACTTTATTTATTTCCTGTGTTGCACTTTTGTAGTTCTTGTGTACTTGTATATGATTATAAACAACGTCGTATTGCCCTGAAGAAGAGAAATCAAGGTTCCAATAATCTGTAATATCTCCAAATGCTGTTTCTGCATAAAAAAGGCGCTTTTCATAGTCGATTACTTTTTTAAAAATTTGCTTTTTGGTCATGCCAGGTCGAAGCTTAATTTCGCTTTTTAGGCTAATTACTTCTGCGTCGATATATGCCATTTTTTGACTTTTTGCTACTGATACACGATGGTTTCCATCTCTTACAAAATAAAGTCCACCTATTTCATACAGTTTTATAGGTGGAAGTATTACATCACTTAAACGTGCGGCGTCTATGCTTTTCCACCTACTTTTTAAGTGCATATTTTTAGGAAAAAAATGGTTATCAAAGTCGTGATATCTACCTTCGCTTCCAACTATGTATTCAACAGGTATTTCTTGCATTCCCACATACACTTCATTTTTTGGCTTTAACCAATTCTTTATATCAGTAAAAGATAGAAGCTGTGTTTCAGTTGGGTTTAAAAAGTGTTGTATTTCATTAAAAAGAGCTTTGTTTCGTGCTTTTGAAAAATCTTCTTCGGTTTGAGTAATCAAGCTTGACTTCATACAGTTTCTCCTCTTTTTTCGTTATCTTCATCAATCACATAATGGCTAAATGCATTTACAATAGTTGTCTGTTCCCACTTTGATACTCTTGTTTCTTGTTGGTCATACAAGTGTATATGACCATGTACCATAAATTTTTGTTTAAATGTTTTTAAAAACCATAAATAACACTTAAATCCCTTATGGCAAAGATCTGGTTTGTCGTGTATCCCAAGAGGGCTGGCATGTGTTAAAAATATATCTAAGAATCTTCCGTATCGAATTTTATTAAAGAGGAGTTTTGGAATCATTTTAATTAAGCGGAAAAACATTTCACCATCAGTATACTGGCTGTTGCCATTATTGTATCTCATAGATCCTGAACAGCCTGCAATTAACAATTTTTGTTCTCGTTTTAATTTGAAGCCACAATAAATAGCCCCGTGGTAGTGGCTCATAACATCTACAGATTGTGATGAAATAGAAACATCGCTATGATGATAAAAACCGAATTCTTCTAAATTATGATTGCCAAACACAAAGTATGTTGGTTTATTGAGTGTAGTGACTATGTAATCGATATACTCCATAGCAAGGTCGCCTGCGCATAGGATAATATCAATGTCTTTAAAAAAATCTTTTGCACCAGCTGAATATACAAGAGGATCAATTTGATCAGAAACGCACAAAATTTTCATGGACTATATACCCACTTTATCTAATACTTGTTGAAGCTTTTCATTTCCTATTAATTCTATTGGCCTACTTTCAGCAAATGTAATTGCAGGCCTTGTAAAATCTGAGCTTGCAAAAAGGAATGCTTTTACACAGCTTTGTTTTTTAGCCTTATCTAAGGTACTTCGAATAACGCCTTCTTCAATAGGCTTAGTTTCTCTGTAAAACACTAAAAATATAAGCTTTTTTCTGCCTTCCATCCAATTTGAATCTTTTTTTTCAGTTGCAATCATTTCACAGCCAAATTTTGTCGAATTGGTACTTTGTGCTGATAAAGAAAGTGCTTTAGCTGCAATTTCTTTGCATAAATCAATAAACGATGCATCACTGCATGTTAAATATTCTTTCATTGAATCATTGTCATTAAATTTTTTGTATTCGGTTAGTTTTGCTGGTACATCTCGAAAGTTCTTATTTTTTTTGTTAATTATTACCCATTGTTCAACAGCTTTATCTATATTCCTTTCTTTTTCGTAGCATGTTGCCAAGAAGTAGCGAGCATATAATACTTCATTTCCGTCATCATTTTTTGTAATATTAATGGCTCTGTCAAATTCTATTTTTGCTTTTTCAATATTATTTGCAGATAAAAAACATGTTCCTCGTTCTATTAAAGCCTTTTGTCTAAAATCCGCATCTCGTGTTGCTTTTTCAAATGCTTCAACCGCCCCTGGATAATCTTTTGATTCTTTTAGAATTTTTCCTAAATAGTAATAGTTTTCATATACATCAGGGCTAATTTGCAAAGCTAGCTCAATTGCTTTTCTTGCCTCTGGATACTGCTTTGCTCTAAATAAAAGCATTCCTCGTGCTCCATGTGCTCTTCCGTGTCTTTTATTAAGTTGGATTGTTTTGTTATAGTAGCCAAGCGCATTTTCAAATTTCTTTTTTCTCTCAAAGAGTTTTGCAGCTTCAAAATAAATTTCAGCATTTGTTGGGTCGAGCTTTGTTAGCAGAATATATTCATTGAGGGCATCATCTGTTTGATTAAATCTTCTGTATAGTTCTCCGCATTCCAAGCGAAAATCTTTTTCAGGTATTTCCATTACATCAAATATTGCTTGCTTATTAACTATTTTGTATTCCATAAGCGCTAGCTCATCTTTTTTATCTTGTAAATATGCTTTTCCTAAGTAGTAATGCGCAACAATATCTCTTGGATCTTTTGATAAAATTGCTTTTGCAATTTTAATTGCGCTTGCAGTTTTACCTTGTTGAATTAGATTACGAATTGTACCAATTTTCTTTGGTGAACGTATTGATTTAATTACAAATATTGTTAGTCCTATGGCTCCTACTCCAAACATAGAAATTAGTATAATTTGCAAAATCACCGTTAAAACCTCCACAATTCAATTGAAAAAAAAATATTTTTATGTTAGTATATCTCTAGTACAGAGGTGGTCAATTTATGAAGTACACGATATACAATTGTATTATAGCAAGAATTTATGGTTTGTGTATACTACTTTTTCGAAAACTAATCATTTTTTTCGTAATTATGATTCCATCGGTGTGCTATCTTCAGTCATTTGATGAAGGAGAATCGCTTTTTCGTTCAAATCAACCTGAATTGGCTATTCCTCAATTTCAACGCTCTATGTTAGAAGGAAGTTTTAAACCGAGTGGGTATAATTATCTTGGTATAGCGTATATGCAAATTGGAGATATTCAAAAAGCTTTATCTACCTTTATTGAAGGTACCTCTGTTCCTGGGTCTGATAGGAGAAGTTTATATTATAATGCAGGTAATGCTGCTTATGTATTAAAGGATTTTGCTAAAGCAAAAGAATACTTTTCTTATGCGATTGTTGCAGATACAGCGTATGCAAAAGCTTATTTAAACAGAGCAAATACAAATGTTCAATTGGCAACATATAATGAAGCTATAGATGATTATTCAAATTATTTATTACTTGATCCAACTTCTTCTCAATCTGAAGAGGTTAAAAGAATGATTGCAGCTCTTCAATCTGAGATGCTCTTTCAACAACAAGAGGCTGAAAGGCTTGCTGCAGAGCAAAAACGCTTAGAAGAAGAGCAACGAAGGATTGAAGAAGAACAACGAAGAATTGCCGCAGAAAAGGCCGCAGAAGAAGCTGCAAGAAGACAGCGAATACTCGCAGAAGTTTCGGCTTCATTACAGGCTGGAGAGGCTACTAATCTGTCAGCAGGAACCGAGGGAGGGTTAGAGTATGAGTACGAAGAAGCTGAATTGGAATAAAGATTCTTGGAATGAAAAGTGGGAAAAAGATCCACCAATAAAAGTACGCAAACCCAATACTACATGGGAAAAAACGGATAAAAATCAAAATAAGGAACAAAGTTTGGCAGAAAAAACAACAACAGGCACAAAAGGTGCCTCAAAAGAAAAGTCAACTAAAACTGAAGAAAAAAAGACTTCAACTACTGCACGAACAAGGGCTTCGTCTACTAGTAAAGCTACATCTAGCGCACCAAAAATAGCATTAGATACGAGTGAAACTAAAAGTGCAACTCGAAAATCAGCTACAGCGGATACAAATCCTACACGGACTAGTTCCGCAAGAACATCTTCTAGCATTGCACGCACTTCAACTTCTAGGTCCACTATTACACAATCGACTAGTGCTAGAAGCACTGCAGAAAAAAAACTTTCAACTACTGGATCTGAAAAAGCTACAAGTCCTGCAAGCACTTCGTCTGCAGCAAGAAGAACACCGTCACTTTTAGAAAAAGCACGTGAACAGTCAGCTTCAAAAGATCGTGATGTAAAAATCACCGAAGAAAAACCTGTATCTTCTACTTTTGACAAAATTAAAAATAACTTAGGTAATACATCCGATAGCTTAAAAGAGAAAATATCTGCAGGTATTGCAGCTTTTGGGTCGTCTGCTTCCGATGGATCAAATGGAGATGATGGAAACGGAAATAATGGAGATGAAAAAAATTCTCGAAAGAAAAAAATTCTTATAATTGCTGGTATTGTTATTGTTATGCTCGGTTTAGCTATTGGTTTATCAGCATTAATTAGAAGTTGTAGTACGCCTAGCACTCAGGAGCTTACAAGTAATCAAGAAAGAGCTAATGTATTAAGTTTAGTGGAGCGCTATATTGAAAGAGGCGAGTATGATAGAGCTATGGATCTTCTTGATCAACTTTTAATTCAAAACCCAACTGATGAAGAAGCGCTTGAATTAAGTGATAAAATTTTGGCATTAAAAGATAGTGCAGAAAGTAATACTACGCAAAATACTAACAGCGGATCAATCTCTTTGGATACAAGCGGGTTTGAAGATGCTGTAAATCGTTTAGCTGCAGAAAATGCTGCCTTAGCTGCAGAAAGTGCTGCAGCACTGGAAGCAGTGAGGCAAAGTCAAGCTGAGCAAGCTCAGTTGGATGAACAACGCCGTGAAGAAGAGGCTGAAGCCGAGCAGAGAAGGCAAGAACAATTAGCTAAAGAAGAGGCTGAACGAAAAGCACGAGAAGAAGAACTTGCTCGAAAAAATAAAGCACTAGCTGATTTGATTAATAATATCAATAATGAAGTTGCGAGTGGGAAAGCACTTCTTTTATCTGGCCGATACACAGATGCATTAACGCATTTTGAAACTGCAAAAGACTTCCTTTCAAATAAAGAATTACAGGGACAAAATGACTTTTCCGGAGGAAAGCTCTCTGAAATTGCAGGTCTTTTACAAACAAGTTCACAAAATGAACCCGATGATGCATCGCAAACAATGTTGGTCGATAATGCTGTAGATTATGCTACCGAAGCATTAAAATATTTACCAAATGATGCAAACTCACACTATATTTTGGGAAAAAAGGCAGCAGATAATAAACAATATCAAGCGGCAAGTGACTCTTTTACGCAAGCGACAAAAAGTGATCCTTCAAATGCGCTGTACTATTACGAGCTAGGACGAGTACAGTATACTATGAAAAAGTACAGCGAGGCAAGAAAATCTTTTGAGACAGCAGGAGATTTAGATCCGAGTTTTTATCAAGCTTGGTTTAACGCTCACCTTGCATATAATAGGTTGGGAGATTCTGATGCTGCTATTGGTGCCTTAAAAAAGTCAGTTAACGCAAATGGTAATTATGTTAACGGCTGGCTACAATTAGCTAGAATGCAAAACTCAAAAAGAGACTACAATGGAGCAATTAGCTCTTATGGAAAAGTTTTAGAGCTTGATTCAACTAATATGAATGCATTACAAGAAATTGGTGCTATTTATCTTAATTTAGCAGATTATGCTACTGCAGAAAATTATTTCAGACGAGGAATAAGTTACGCTGCTAATGATGCAAAAACAAACTATAACTTATCAATTGCCTTATACGAGCAACAAAAGTATAACGATGCCGTAAACTACGCGCTAAAAGCAGTTGAAAATGAAAGTAATAATGCAACATTTTTATATAACTATGGATTAATTTCTGACGCAATAGGTGATTTTGATGGCGCAACGAGTTCTTACGCCCGTGCCCTCCAAATCGAGCCAAACCATGTTAAAGCAAATATTAATATGGGGAAATTATTCTTAGACTTAGGTGACCCTGATGGTGCATTACCATATTTAATTACGGCCGTAAACGTAGACCCTAATAGCTTTGAAGCAAATAATAATCTCGCAGCTGTATACCTTGCTAAGGAAGACTATGCAAATGCAATTACCTACTTTTTAGTAGCTCTAAGGCTCGATAGAAATAATGATACTGTTAGAATGAATCTTGCTCAGTCGTATGTTTCATCAGAACAGTATGATAACGCTAAAACAGTGTATGAAGAAGTGATTCAAAGAGATGCAAATAATCTAGAAGCTTATTTAGAGCTAGCAAAGGTTTGTATTACACTCGAGGATAATGTAAATGCAGAAAAATACTTAATTGTGTTACAAGCAAAAGATCCATCGTTCAAAACTGACGAAGTGGAAGCGCTACTCGGTACGATATAGATAGAAATACGCTCATAATATAGAACACCCGCTATCTTGAAATAGGTAGCGGGTGTTTTTTTATCAGGTTTTTTGATAGTTACGTTCGGCGGACTTTTTCAAATAGTTCTTCTTTACTTATTTTTGTCCAAAGTGGACGACCATGAGGACAATGCGGGTCTTCAAGCGCAAAAATTTGTTCAAGTAGCTTGGTTGCAGTTTGAGGGTCAAGAATGTGTCCATCTTTTACGGCAGTTCGACATGCTACTTTTTCTGCAATTTTTCTTATAAGTTCATCTGGTTTCAAACGTTTTTCAAGTAGGTCTTCCTGTAAGTCTCTTTCACTTCCTTGCCACTTAATTGGCACTGAACTCACTTCCCAGCGTCCTTCCAAACAGTTTGTGAAAATAAATCCTGCTTTTTCCAGCGATGGAGTTAAACTTTCAAGATATGCATCGTCATCACTGCTAAGTGTTTCTATAACTAGTGGTATTAATAGTGTTTGCTTTTGTCCGGCCGAGCTCATAAAACTTTCATATAAAACTCGCTCATGGCCAGCATGTTGATCAACCATATAAAGCGTATTGTTTTTTTCAACAAGTAAAAAAACGTCTAAGGCAGATCCAATATAACGAAAATCGTTTTTGCCATAATCTGCATTAGTAGCTTCTATTGATATATGGACACTGTTATTATAGTCTGTATTCACATAGTCATATTTTGTTTCCGAATAACTTGAAAACATTGGGTAGACTTTTTGAGCTAGAGAATAGCTTGATGTCATACTTGCCTGTGATGATGTTTGGTTTTTTGGATATATATTTTGAAACTCACCACCTTGTCTAAAGTCGCTGTGTGGATTTTCTGTTGGGTATGTAAACTCAGTTTGGATATTTTCAGTTTTTTCATCATTTTCTTTAAGCATTTCTCTAACTGAAAAATCTTTATAAAAATTTCTCACCAAAGAACTTACCGATCGATGCACACTTGAAATATCCTTAAATCGAACTTCTTTTTTTGCAGGATGAATATTAAAATCGACGAGAGATGGATCAATTGATATAAATAAACAGGCAACAGGATGAGTTCCATTTGGAAAAAAACCTTCAGCTCCATAATCTAGCGCTTGTAAAAAAGCGTACTCATTTACCCGTCGCCCATTGACAAATATATACATATGCTTTCTATCGGATCGAAAAATAGAAGGTTCTCCAAGAACAACATTCACTGACCATTGTTCATGTTCAGATTTTACTTCATAGAATAGTTTTTCTTTATCTTTCATATCGAGGACTGTTGCAAAACGAGATGAAAGACTCATGTTCTTTTGCAAATCAAGTTTTATTTTTCCGTCCATAACCAAACGAAATGCTACGTGTGTGAAAGGTAAAGATTTTTCAATAAAAATTTGTTTACAAAGACTGCCTTCAGATTGTGGTCGTTTTAAAAATTGGCGTCTAGCAGGAAAATTTTCAAATAGAGCTTTGCTATGTGCAATTGTTCCTTCTGCAAGGCTTGCCGGCAACACGCTGTGGTTGCTCTCTATGTAGGATTCTAATACCCAAGCATTTGAATCTCTCGAGCTCGTAATACTTAATCGACTAACGGCAGCAATAGAAGCTAATGCTTCCCCTCTAAAACCTAATGTATACAAGCTTTCTAAGTCTGCTTCATTTTCAATTTTACTAGTTACGTGTGGATGCGCACAAACTTCTAAATCCTCTTTTGTCATGCCCCAACCGTTGTCGACTACACGAATTGAATCTATGCCGCCTCCATCAATTTCAACAACTATTTTTGTAGCATTAGCATCGATAGCATTATCCATAAACTCACGTAAAACTGCATTAGGCCTGTCTATTACTTCTCCGGCAGCAATTTTTCTGGCTACATTCGCAGGAAGTGCTTTTACACTTTGAGGCTTTTTTTGTCGATTGCTTTCAAAATTAAACAATTTTTAATCCTTATACATCTGCACTAGAAAATAAGTCGAGCTCAGGTTTTTCATCGGGTAGGTTAGGTTTGTTCATGAGTACTTGTATTTTACCTTCGATTTTATCAAGCTCTTTTTCCATACCCTTTGCTAATTTTATTCCTTCTTCAAATATTTTTAAAGCTTCTTCTAGCTTTATATCATTCTTTTTAATATCATTACCCAAAGCTTCTAGTTTTGTTAAATCTTGTTCAAAATTTTTCATAGTTTTCTCCAATCGCGACAGGACGTCGCTATATGTTAAAGTCTACGAGTTTTGTGCCTATCACATATTTTCGGCACGTAAAACTCGATAGTAAAAATTGTCAAGGATGTCAATTTTTACGTAAAATTTTTCATTTTTCTCTCCATTTGCGACATGGACGTCGCCTATATGTTTAAGTACACGAGTTTTGTGCTTACCGATTACCTGCGGTACGCAAAACTCGATAGTAAAAATCAACACGGTGGTTTATTTTTACATATTTTTCATAGTACCTCTGTATTATATGTTCCATCAAAGGATATTACTTCCAACTTTTGTCCTATTGATGTTTCCTTTGCGCTTCTTATTACATTTTTACTTTCACATTCTCGAACTACTGAATAACCACGTTCCAGTATTTGATGCGGGTTAGCCTCTTCTAGTATTTGATGTGCGTATTTTACTCTATGGCGAAAGTCAACAATTTTTTCGTTAATAGACTTTAATAATTCTTCTTTTGCATAGTCAAATCTTTGCATTAGTGGTTGTTCTATAGAACGAAAGCGCAACTCAAAATTTTCTGGAGAAAATGATTGTGTAAGAAGTCTTAATCGCTCAACTTTTTCCTGGATAAAACGCGCCGCAAGTGAAAAATCGAGGCGTTCATACATTTCTTGTAAAAGGGGAACAGCAAGTTCTGCAGCAGCAGATGGTGTTGGTGCTCGTAGATCTGCTACAAAATCGCTTAACGCCCAGTCTATTTCATGTCCTACAGCAGATATAACAGGTATTGTCGAGTTTGCAATTGAGCGAACCACAATTTCATCGGAAAATGGAAGTAAATCTTCTAGAGAGCCGCCGCCTCGACCAACAATCAACACATCTGCAAGATTAAACATATTGGCTCTATCTATTTGTTTTGCAATTTGTATACCTGCATCAAGCCCTTGTACAGCACATGGTAACACGGTAACAGAAACTTTAGGGTTTCGTCGTCTTACTATTTGCAAAACATCTCTAATGGCAGCACCTGTTGGGCTCGTAACTACTGCAATTCTTGGTGAAAAGTATGGTATGTGTTTTTTTCGGTCACTATCAAAAAGGCCTTCTGCTGCGAACATGCGCTTTCGCTCTTCTAGTATTTTTAGTATATCGCCCGTTCCAAGCTCTTCCATTTTGTCGACAATAATCTGATACGTACCGCGCGCGCCATAGACAGAAATATTTCCCTTTACACGTACCTTCATCCCATCTTTGGGATTGAAATTAAGGTAGCGTGACTTTCCTTTAAAAAGCGCTGCAGAAATGGAAGATGTTTCATCTTTGATAACAAAGTATACATGTCCTGAACTTGATGGCCTATAATTTGATATTTCTCCTTCAAGTTCAACCGCAAAAAAATTACTTTCTAGTAAATCTTTTATACGATTTGTGAGCTGTGTTACTGTATATGTCGTTGAGCTTTGCTGATTAGGCAAACCAAAATCAAAAGTATCCAATGTGTGTTTCCTTATGAGTGTATTGTACTGCGAATGAAGATAATTTTCAAGTGGAAAAGTAACCGCAGATTACATAGATTATGCAGATTATAATTTTATAGGTATAACGTCATTTCCACGTGGAGAAATCTCCTTTTTATTATAAGACCTTTTGACAGGCTCGAGGTGACGGATACTACTTTTCTGCGGATAAAATATCCAATATTTTTTCTTGTAATTCTATGTTTTCTTTTGAAAGGTGAATGTATCGAGTTGCAATGCTTGAATCTTTGTTATGCTGTAATGGAGTATCAAGTTCTATTTTTAAAGGGCTTCCTTTTAATACTACAATTCTGTCTGCAAGGCATAAGGCTTCTCTAATGTCGTGTGTAACAAGAATAGAGGTACGTTTTTCCGAAACGCTGAGGTTTTCAAAAAGTTCTAAAAGTTGAAACTTTATGTGTAGGTCGAGCGATTGAAATGCTTCATCCATGAGTAATAGTTTAGAAGGGTAGGAAAAGGCTCTTGCAATAGAAACTCTTTGACGCTCTCCACCTGAAAGTTCATTTGGTTTTGCATGTCTTTTATCGTGTATACCACAAAGTTTTATATATTTATTAACTCTTTCTATTTTTTCTTTGTCTGTAAAAGTCATATTTTCAAGTGGCAACATGATATTTTTTTGAACGGTATGCCACGGAAGTAAGCGATCTTCTTGAAAAATATACGATATTGGAGTATCGCCTATTTCAATGCTACCGTTTTCGATCTTAAGTCTGTTACATAAAATATCTAAAAGAGTTGTTTTTCCTGCCCCTGATGGTGCTATAATAGCCGTTGTTTTATGCGCTTCAAAGGTAAGAGAAAAGTTTTCAAAAATATGTTTTGTTCCGCGCGTAAGCGAAATATCTTTAACGGCTATATTCATACCGCCCTTCCTTTTGAGTGCATTCTTGTATGTAATAAAATTGCAAGCAGTTTTTCAAATAAAAAGCTTAAGATAATGGTTGCTATTGTATAGGCAAAAACATCTTGAGTTTCTATATGCATTTTGCTCATTTGAAGTGCTGTTCCTATGCCTTGTTTGGGAAGACTTAATACTTCACTGGCAACGACAACTTTCCATGATAACGCAAAAGCAGTAATACAGCCGGAAAAAAAGTACGGCATCACTTGTGGTTTATAAATATGAATAATTTTTTGCCTTATTGTAAACTGATATACATTTGCCATATCAATGAGTTTTTTGTCTATGCTTTTAATGCCACTCGTCATTGCTCCTGTCATTACAGGGAGCGTCATTAAAACGCCAATAAATACATTCACCATATTTGTAGAAAACCAAAATATTGCTAAAAGGATAAAAGACACAACAGGCGCTGTTTTGATTATACTCATTGGAAAAGATAAAAACTGCTCTGATTTTTTTGAAAATCCTGTAAGACAACCAAGCATAACAGAAATAGCTAGGGAAATAATAAATGAATATAATGTACGAATAGTTGTTGCCAGTATGTTCTGCCAAAAAGTACTTGTTTTAATAAGTTCTGCCAAACTTATAAAAACAAGGCTTGGGCTTGGCAAAATAAGAGGCGAGTTTATACTTGCGCTTTGCATAATCCAAAGTACAAGTATTACGGTAATTGGTAATAAAAATGAGTAGAGGATAGATTCAAAAAAATGGTTTCGTTTCATACTAAAATACCTTTACAATTATTTATCCACAGATTTCACAAGAATTACACAGATTATTATCAAACTGTGCAGGCAACACATAGGTAGCCTGCCACAATGATACATGTTGGTGCAAACCTGTGTGTTTGCACCTCAAAAAATCTAACCCTTACCTAAAAATAAAATCCGTTATCGGGAAGTTTACCGCCAATTGAATTGGGTGCCAATTCTAAAAACAATCCCAATAAATCTTCTACACTGTTTTGTGCATCTTTTGCTGATGTCCATTGCAATGAAGATGTTGGAATAGAAGCTGTAACTATTGGAGCCTTTAGGCCAAGAGAATGCTTTTCAACTAAACTTCCAGCTTCACTTGGATTAGCATTTACCCAGTCAATTGACATTTCAACATTTTTTAAGAATTCAGCTAATACTTTTTCGTTTTCTTTTGCAAAAGAGCTTCGAACAACGAGGGCTGTTACAGGATAATTTTCTGTATTTCCACTAATATCCATATACAGTTTTTGAATATCAATAACACGTGTTAAAAGTTTAGATTTGTCTTGCATAATGGCAAC
>CAYJOZ010000017.1:0-18350 GCA_964371925.1 uncultured Treponemataceae bacterium
TGGGTTGTTACGGTATCGGTGTGGATAGAGCTCTTGCTTCAATTATTGAAGAGCATCACGACGAAAAAGGTCTTGTATGGCCAATGACTGTATCGCCTTATCAAGTAGCAATTGTTCCAATTAAATACGACGGCGAAATGAAAAATGTAGCAGATGATTTGTATGCAACTCTTCAAGCAAAAGGCTTAGAGGTTCTTTTGGATGACAGAAACGAGCGACCGGGGGTAAAGTTTAATGACATGGACTTACTTGGTATTCCGGTACGTATCGTTGTCGGTGAAAAAAATCTTCCTAATCTTGAAGTAAAGATCAGAAGCGAAGAAAGCCCTGAACTTTTAAGCATCGATGCTACAATTGAAAAAGTTGTAAGTCATGTAAAAAAAGAGCTTGACGAATTGAATAATATTTCCGATATTTAATATAAGAGGTCACCTCAAAAGAGGTGACTTTTTTACTGTACACAGTACAAGATATTCCATACTTCTATGAGGTTTTATGAAAAAGCTATTTTTATTACTTACACTACTATTTACATCTTTTGCCCTTTTTGCTATCCCAGGTGTTGATGATATTATACCTACGGAATCTGGTCAATTTGTTTACTACCGAGATTATTCTTTTACAACAGAAACATATATAGGCTTTTTGCAATATGACAAAGGTTCGTATGCCATTCGATATTATGCTCCAAACCCTGAAATTGGTTCTTCAGAAATAGAGCTATTAATTACTATTGATAAAAACCTCTCGTACGTACTTATGACAGGGGAAAGAATTATTAGTGATGTAACAATGAATGACAATACTACAATCAATTATTTACATGACCTATTTTACGAATTTTCTGCGAGACGGAAAAAAGTCACCTTCCCTGTAATCGCTTCAACAGACTTAGAAAAACTTAGAAGCCTAGCCAATACGCTTCAAGATAGCAAGTTAGAGAAAAATGAAGATTTTTTTCAATACGGCGGAGATGTTACCATGGAATATGATTTTTCCATTCCCATATTTAATGTAAGAAGTATCAAATCTAACGATAAAGCAATTCTTGAGGCAGTTACAATGGGGCAGCTAATGGAGTCTAGTGATACGTCTTTTAGCGACTTTAAAGGATTTTCAAACATCCCCTCAAAAAATGTAAATACTACTCTAAAACAAACAAACATGGAATCTTTATGGGAAGAAAAAGAGCCTAACTTTTGGTTTATTAATGATGATGCTCTACTGTACTCATATGATGTTGAAATGACTCAAGAATTTTTTACAGACCAAAGCTATGGAATTTTTGACTTTTTTGCACGCAAGCTATCTATAAGCATAAGCCCTTCGTATGTTTACTTGCCAGCACAATCAGTATATAAGTCAAATAACAGCCTTATTGTTTCAAATGTTATCTATCTTCCGCAAAGCAATACATATACTCAAGACACAAAGATTATTAATGCACCAGTACAGAACACAGGTGGGGTATCTTTATATTCGCTTACATCAATTAGCGCATTCTATGATTTTTTCTATGCAAATGAGGATTATTTCCAAGAAAAAATAGAGTCATTTGTAAAATAGCTACTTAAAATCGGTCCTTGATAGAGGTGACCCAATCCAAACACCGTCATTTCCTAAATAGGAGCTCTGTTCTCCTTCGATAAAAAAGCGAACATTTTTTATTGTACTAAAAGAAGTGGCGGTGTAAACAACTTGCATAAGCTGCGCAAGATATCCATCTACACCATATTGATTAAAAGAAAACTCTTCACTAAGATTAATAAGTGCTGTTCCATCTTGTATTGATACTGATAATAGTTTTGTTCCTGCAGGAATAAAGGACATATAGCCGTTGCTTTTATCTCCTGCGCTCGGACCGGCCAACAAAGCTTGCAAAGATGCCGTAAGAGGAGTTGTGCTTTTAGGAACTGTACGAGTGATTTCTTTTCTTTCAACAGTACCATCCCCATTTACGAATACAAAATATAATTGCTGCGTCGATGTGACAGGTTGTGTTACAGTACTTGTTTCTTGGGGTTTTTCAACTGGGGCAGTAGATATCACTGGCTTTTCTACAACACTCACATTCTCTTGTAAGGTTTCTTTTTCGACTTCGCTCACTGCATCGGGATTTACCAAAGGTTGGACCGAGTCTGCAAGCGTAATTGTTTCTGTGTTTGTATTTTCTGTCACAGTATCACGTTCACTTAACAGAATATTTCCCTCGTCAGTGTCGTCGATTTCTGGCAACTCGTAATTTTCAAGAAATTCTGGCTGTTCTCCAAATACATGCACGAAAAAATTTGTATCCTTTAAAACTCTCACAATCTTGTCTTGATTAACAAGAAATACAATAAGAAGCACAAGGGCTAAGACTATCCAAAACACGGCTACTACACTTGCACGTTTTTGCTTATTAGAAGAATCACTCATATATGTATTATAATAGAATATTTATATTTTGTACAGTTTTAAGACTAAAATCGAAAAAAAAAGTAATGCTAAAATGTACAAAAAGTTCTTGTTTTCGACATGAAAGCCAATTTTACAAAATCACCCTAGCTTTGGTTTTTGCATCAATTGGAAGTTTTGCAATTGCATCTTGCGAAATATCGTATACTATCTTATCACCTGAAACATAGCTTTCTTTTCCTTCCATTGCCAAGGTTAAACCCCAAGGCGCACACGCATAACGACCTTTTCGCTTTTTTTCACCAAAAGGAAGCACTATAGGATCCGACACAATACGACAAGATAGAGACTTTTCCTCTTCTAATTTTTGGGAAGTTGCGCACACAAAGCTAATAGATGCCCTATCTTTTGTAAGCCCCGCAGAAGTTGACATTTTTTGCAAGTTTTTTGGTGCTATACTTCCATCCAAAATAAAATGGCACCACTTTTGTCCCTTTCTACCATCCATCGGACATTTTTTACTATGCGTACAAGGTGAAATAATTGAATAATTTTTTCTAAGCATAAAATCTCGTAGAAGAGAAACAAAACGTGCTGACCTCGGAATACCTGGTTCTGCAATAAAATAAACACTTTCTTTTGCCCCATATTGCAACAACATAGTACCATATTTTTTTGAAAGTTCCTCTAGAGGTTTATTTGTGTTCCAAAAAAGTTCGTTAAACATATTTGCGCAAGTTACTAAGCTTGCAGGTTGCTTAATAGAAGTCCCCATCTCTCCCTTAACTCGAATTATTGACCACTCCTGTCCTGGCAATTGCGCCATAACAGAAAGAAGTAAATTTTCTCCAAGGGTAAGTGCATTTTGAGATGTATCAACACAATACCATGTAAGTTTCTTATTTCTCAACTCTGGCCTTGATAGATACAATGAAATTGGTACCGTAAGAGGCCCTGAACCAAGATCGAGACAATACGCTCCATCACTAATAGTATTAAACATATCTTCAGGCAAGGCCTTAAAAACAGATGTAAGACGTACTAAATTCCACCACATAAAATAGCGAGTATAAGCACTTAAGCGCGCTGCTTCGTTCATATATCCTGATTTTCTCAAAGAGCGCTCATCTGTTAGCTCATGAGATAACTGTCTAATATTTTGGGGTAGAATGCGAAGTTGCTTTGAAGAAAGGCTCTGCACGCCTTGAATTATTTCGTCAAAAGAGTCTAATATTTTTTGTTCTGTTATATCTAAGGTTGCAAATAAGGGATCTTTCTTTGTTTTTTCTATAGGAGTCTTCATTGATTTTTTCCTTTTCGTTTTTCCCTAAGTGTTGTATACAAATCCAATAAATCGGAACGGATATTGTTAATTGTAGGTATCACTGTTTGCTCTATAGGGCTTAAGGAGCTTTCGGCAATTATTTGATTGCGAGCGCCTTCAATAGTAAATTTTTTTTCGTTTATCAGATAATGTAATCGCGATATGAGTTGGATATCTGTTTTTGTATAAAGTCGGCGGCCTCCATCACCCTTCGCAGGAGAAAATGCAGGTATGACTTCTTCCCAATATCGAAGTGTATGCGCCTTAACACCCGTAATTTCTTCTACTTCGCCGATAGAAAAACCTGCCATTGGTATCTAGCCTCGGTCTTCCCATTTTTTTCTACTAGCTTTTAATTCAACTAACACAGGGATTTTAGAATACCCCAAATCTTCACGAATTTTATTCCGTATATACGAAAGATATGAAGCTGGTAAAAAATCAGGCCTCGTTGCAAACAATAAAAAACTAACAGGATTTACTCCAGTTTGCACAATATAGCGGACTTTAACTCTTGACGGACCCGTTGAATGAGGCGGAGCTGCTGCAACCCAGTCGGTTAATGCAGTATTTAATGATGCGGTATCCACCTTCCTTGTTAGTTGATTATATAACTCAATAGCTGTGTTTAATAATGGCTTCACACCTGTATTTTCAAGAGCTGATATTTGAACAATAGGAACATATGCCATATGCCCAAACATAATTCGAATATAATCTTCGGCTTTTCGGGCTGTTTTTCGCTCTTGATCTTGTGTATCCCATTTGTTTAACACAAAAATTATTCCACATCCTCTATCATTTGCAAGTCCAATTACTTTTTTATCTTGCTCTGTCAAACCTTCTTGTGCATCAATGAGGTACAACACAACATCTGCCCTATTTAATGTTTTGATAGCCCGATTTACTGAATAATATTCTACGTTTTCCTTTACCTTAGCTTTTCGCCTAATCCCAGCTGTGTCGAGAACTTGAAAGTTTTTACCCTTATGCATAAAATACCCTTCAACAACATCTCTAGTTGTGCCCGCATAATCACTAACGATTGAAGCATCTGTTCCTGTTAATAGATTGCATAATGTAGACTTCCCAGTATTTGGCTTTCCCATCACTGCAAGTTTAATAAGTTCTTTTTCTTCGCCTTCTTTTACTTTTGAAAAATCCATTTTTGAAACAAGAAGTTCACAAAGGTCTGGAACGTGATCTCCATGTTCAGCTGAAATGCATATTAAATCTTGAAAGCCAAAACGATGAAAATTATATGCTTCACTTTCAAAACGACCACCCTCGGTTTTATTTACAGCTGCAACAACTTTTTTCCAATAAGGACGTAAAAGAGAAATAAACTCTTCATCTTCGCCTGTTGTTTCTGTAGCATCAAGCAGAAGCAAAATTAAATCTGCTTTTTTTAGTGATTCAATTGTTTTTTGAACAACAAGCTCATCTAAAACAGCTTCCATAGTTCCAATCTCGCGGTCAAGCTTAAACCCACCAGTATCCATAATTCGAACAGGCTTATCTAATATAAAAGCTTCTTCTTCTACAGGATCACGTGTAACACCAGGTGTCGGATCGGTTATAACTCGTCTTTGATGCAAAAGTCTATTAAATAACGTAGACTTTCCTACATTCGGCCTGCCAACAATAACAAGCAAAGGTAAGTTTTTATATTTTACGCGTTTTCTAAGAGAAAAATCATCCTCTTGACTATCTTCTTCATTTCTTCTTCGTTTCATTTATTTCCTAACTTTGGAAAAATTTTCCTTATACCATACCTTCATATACAAGAAGCTCTTTTGCATCAACAGTAACTGTTAAACCACTTTCAAAAACCTTTGATGCATCACGTACTTGTGATAACCAAATTAAATTAGGATTTATCAAATGTATTACTTCAGGGCTGATAAGATTTTCACCTTCACAAATAACGCAATCAACAACACGCAACAGAGGCAAAAATTCCTCTGTAATATTTGGGCATAAAAGAATTTCCCCTGCTTTTTTTCCAATACTTAAAAATGCTTCTTCTCCACTATTAGCACGAATAATACGCCCCGAAATTCTCATTTGTTCAGGATTTGCACTACCACCGGCAGAACCGCGTGCTAAAATATTACCAACAAGCAATATTCTTACGGTATTTGTCATAACAGGGCTTGAAAGCGGAATTCCAGCACAAACAACAACACGATCAGAAAAAGCTATTGCTTTATTATCAATGGCAATTTTAACTGCAGTTTGAATCATTTCCTCTGAATCATTTGCGATTTGTGTTAAAAATGGAAACACACCCCAATGAAGCTGAAGTTGTCGAGCAGCCTTTTCATTTGTGGTCATTGCTAAAATAGGTTGTTCTGGCCTGAACATACTCAATGTACGAGCCGTATTTCCACTCAAAGTAGGAGCAATCATTGCAGCAGCCTCAATATCTCTCGCTGTAACATATGCACTGTGTGCGGTAATTTGAGACATGTTTTCGCGTCGAAGCAATGATTTTCTTTCGCGCATTTTCATCTTAAACTCGGTTGAGGGCTCAACACAAGTAGCAATTCGGTTCAATGTTTCTACTGCTTCTACAGGATAAGAGCCATTAGCTGTTTCCCCTGACAACATCACAGCGTCTGTACCATCTAATATAGCGTTTGCCACATCGGTAAGTTCAGCTCGAGTAGGTCTCGGATTCACAACCATCGACTCAAGCATTTGAGTTGCCGTTATTACTGGCTTTCCTGCCTTATGACACTCACTAATAATATGTTTTTGAGCAAGAGGAATACGTTCTGTTGGAAGCTGTACACCCAAATCTCCTCGGGCAACCATTATTCCATCAGATGCTTCAATTATTTCTTTTATGTTATCTAAGCCTTCTTCATTTTCAATTTTTGAAATGATTCGAGCTTTTGATCCAAGGGAACTTAAATATTCTCTTATTTCAACAACTTCAGATGCAAAACTCACAAAGCTTGCAGCAATAAAATCCACACCCATACTTACACCAAAAGCTATATCTTTCTTGTCAGCTTCGGTCATAATAGGAAGCCCTGCGTGCAGACCTATTATATTTACATTTTTTTTGCTTCCTATTTCTGCATTATTTTTTACTCTACAAAGTACTTCTTTTCCGTCATTTTTTTCTACTTCTAGCTCCAATAAACCATCTGCAATTAGCACACGAATTCCTTTATGAGCTCTAGAAGTAAAATCCTTCCAATTTAGTGCTATTCGCCCTGGAGAAGTTTCACTCGCAGGCGTAGTTGGTGCATCATCAACCGTAACAATAACGGTTTCTCCAACATGAAAGCTCACCTTGGCCCCACCAGGAACACTACCTGTTCGAATTTCAGGACCTTTAGTATCCAATAAAAGCGCAATAGTTCTTCCAAGTTTTTTTGCGCACCTCATTACCCTTTCTATCCTGATTCGGTGCTCTTCATGATCACCATGAGAGAAATTAAAGCGTGCAACATTCATTCCGCTTACAATTAATTTTTCGACAATTTCATCACTTTCTACTGCCGGTCCCATTGAACATACAATTTTGGTTTTTCGTGTAAACATAATTCAAGTATACTCCATATTTAGGTCCCTTGCAAGTAGTAATTGAATAATGCGACAAGAGCTACATATATTTCCTCAAACAAACGCACTCGATATCCGCTTTTTTTACTATGTATGTGCATTAGTACTTGATTTTCCTCCAAAACTTTGGTACATTTGTTTTACTTTTTTTACTTGAATTTGGCAAAAAATAGTATTATACTATATAATGGATGGAAGACGATGAATCCAAGTTTTGACAACGAAACAAAAAGCTCTGAAGCAATAGAGACAGAGCACAAAGAACCTTTGCAATACAAGGTTATACTTGTAAATGACGATTACACCACAAAAGAGTTCGTTACAGAAATTTTGATAACCGTTTTTAATAAAAGCCATGAAGCAGCGGTACTTTTAATGGAAAAAGTACATGCTTTGGGTTCTGCAGATGTGGGTGTTTATCCATATGATATTGCAGTTACTCGCGTTTCACTTACACTTCAATCAGCACGAAAACAAGGTTTTCCTTTGCAATGTAAAATAGAACAGTGCTGAGAAAAGTTTTAGGAGGATATTGTGAAAATATCGGAACAACTAAAAAAAGTTTTGGAACAAGCATTTAATTTTGCCCGCAAATCAAACCATGAGTTCCTAACACCTGAACATATTTTATATGCATCATTAAATAATGATTATGTATTAAATTTACTTTTACTTTGCGAAACAGATGTTATCTATGTCCGACAATCATTGGAAACATATCTGCAAGAAAAAATTCCCCAAACAGTAAATAAAGCTCCAATAGAAACAATGGGATATCAATCTGTTATGGGCAGAGCTATCATGCACTGTGCTTCTGCAGATAAAAATGTGCTTGACCTTGTTGATGTTATTGTGAGTATGCTTGATGAGCAAAAAAATCACTGTAGTTTTTACTTAAAAAAAGCAGGGTTAACCCGCCTTCAGTTATTAGAAGCAATTGGCTATGCAAAAGAATCGGAAGAAGGTTTTGTAGCAGAAGAAGCACAAGATAATGTATCAGATCAAGACTTCACTACAAACAATCAAACGAAACCAAAAAAGATAATTATTACGCACTCAAGTGAAAATACAGAAAAAAATACCCCTAAGCGCTCTCTTTTACAGCAATACACTCGTGACCTTATCGCAGAAGCAAAAAATGGAAGCTTAGAAAATCTTATCGGAAGAGAAGACGAACTTTTACGAACCATGCAAGTCCTTTGTAGAAGATCTAAAAACAACCCTTTGCATGTTGGGGAACCTGGCGTTGGCAAAACGGCTATCACAGAAGGTTTAGCGCAAAAAATTGCATCTGGCGATGTTCCGGACTTATTAAAAGATTATAGTCTTTACAGCCTCGACATGGGAACTATCATTGCAGGTGCAAAATTCAGAGGCGATTTTGAGGAAAGAATCAAAAAACTCACAGATGAGCTCTTAAAGAAAGAAAAATGTATACTTTTTATTGATGAAATTCATACAATAATAGGAGCAGGATCAACATCTGCAGGAAATCTAGATGCATCTAGCTTATTGAAGCCTATGCTCACTGCAGGAAAAATTCGTTGTATAGGCTCAACAACCTATGATGAGTATTCGAAAATATTTGAAAAAGATCGTGCTCTTGCAAGACGATTTCAAAAAATAGATATTGCAGAACCTAGCACAGAAGAAACGCTTTCGATGCTTAAAGGACTTGCCCCACACTACGAAGAACATCATGGGGTTACCTACTCCGAAGATGCAATACAGGCCGCAGTAGACCTCTCTTCTTTGTACATCACCGATAGGTTTTTACCAGATAAGGCAATAGATGTTATCGACGAAGCTGGCTCGTGGATGAGGCTTCATGGAAAAACTCAAAAAGCAGAAGAAGCAACTCAAGAAAAACAAAAGCGAAAACCTTTTGAACATATTGTTGATGTATCACTTATAGAAAAAACAGTTGCAAGAATTGCAAAAATTCCTGAAAAAACAGTCAACACAGATGAAAAAGAAAAACTCAGAACACTACACTACGACTTATCCAACATGGTTTTTGGACAACACAAAGCGTTGGAAGCAGTCACAACAGCAGTAAAGCGTTCTCGTGCTGGATTTTCTAGCGCAGAAAAACCTTCTGGATGCTTTTTATTTGTAGGACCAACTGGAGTTGGGAAAACAGAACTTGCTAAAAGCCTTTCAGAGTGCTTAGGCACAAAACTCTTACGTTTTGACATGAGTGAATATCAAGAAAAGCACGCTGTGAGCCGTTTAATAGGATCTCCTCCTGGATATGTTGGCTTTGAAGAAGGAGGCCTCTTAACAAGTGCTGTTAGAAAAGATCCCCATGCCATTATTTTGCTTGACGAAATAGAAAAAGCGCACAGCGATATTTACAATATTTTATTACAAGTTATGGATTATGGCTCTCTCACTGACAACCAAGGGAGAAAAGCGGACTTTAGAAATGCCATGATTATCATGACAAGTAATGCAGGGGCTAGAAATATCAATACTTCGCTTATAGGCTTTGGAAACAGAAAAGAATCAGAACAAGCAGTGTTTGAAGCTGTAGAAAAAGCATTCAGTCCTGAGTTTAGAAACAGGCTAGATGCCGTAATCGCCTTTGGACACTTAAACAAAGAAATAATGTGCGATATTGCAAACAAAGAAATAACCAAACTTAACGCAAGACTTGAAAACCAAAATGTATTTATTGATGTTTCTACCGACGCAGTCACATTCTTAACTGAAAAAGGTTATTCCGAAGAATTTGGCGCAAGAAATATAAGTAGAACAATTGATGAATACATTGCGAGTCCCCTTGTTGATGAAGTTCTATTTGGAAAACTTGCGAATGGCGGAAAAGTAAAAGTAAGCTTAAAAGGGGATAAAATTGTTTTAGCTTGCACCCAAGCAAAGAAATCAAAAGCTAAAGCTATATTAGCATAATGCATAATAACTCTTTTAATCCTCAAGAGAATGACTTTCCTAAACTCTCCATTGGAGACTGGTTTCAATTCCCACCATTTGAAGAGAATGATGATGGAATAATTGCCTTTGGCGGAAACCTCTCTCCAGGAATGCTTTTGTCTGCATATATGCAGGGTATTTTCCCCTGGTACAATGAAGGCGAGAGTCCTGTTTGGTGGTCGCCAAACCCTCGGTTCGTTCTTTTTCCAAAAGATTTCCATATACCTTCTCGTTTGCAACGCACCCTTAACGGAAATCCTTTTCACTATACCATGAATGAAGCTTTTTCAGATGTTATAAAAAGCTGTTCTCTTGCAAAAAGAGAAGGTCAAAATGGAACTTGGATTATTGATGAAGTTATTGAAGGATATACAGAGTTGCACCGCCTAGGAATTGCGCATTCGTTTGAAGCTTGGAAAACATCAGAGAATGGAGCACGCATGCTGGCAGGGGGATTCTATGGCGTTCTTATTGGGCAAGTTTTTTGCGGTGAATCTATGTTTAGCAAGCTAGCCGATGCATCAAAATGCGCATTTGTCACTTTTGTGAACCGATTTCTTGCGTGTGGGGGAGCATTGATAGACTCTCAAGTGTATACAGATCACCTTGCTCGTTTTGGAGCTAAGAATATAAGCCGGGATGCTTTTTTGAGATTAGAAAAAGAGTTTTTATATAGAAATTTATTCGAAGATTTATCTTCTTATTATTAAAGGCGAAAGACTACCGTTTTTTCTCTTAATTCCTGCTCTGTGCAAGTTTTTCCATTGTTATAAAAGCGCACAGTACCTTTCCCGGCTGTTTTTGCTTCATACATAGCAAGGTCTGCATTATGCAAAAGCTCATTCGATGTAATTCCATCTAACGGATACTTTACGGCCCCAATACTGCAACCACAAGAAATAGTCTGGCCATCGAAAGAACACGGATCAATAAAATCTTTCATTATTCCATTGATAGAAGTAAAAATATCTTCATACCGTTCCGCCCAAGAAAGCAAAACAACAAATTCATCACCACCATTGCGATAAGGCCTACATCGAACAAGAGAACTTTTTCCAAGCCGCGAACTTACTTCTTTTAACAGTGCATCTCCAGCAGCATGTCCTAATGTATCATTAATTTGTTTAAATCCATCGAGATCACAAAAAAGCATACACCACTCTTTTCCAAACAAGGATTCATCTACAATAAAAGAGTCTATATCTTTTAAAAGCTTCCGCCTATTTGCAAGACCCGTTAAAGCATCACAATTTGCAAGTTTTTGTACCAATAACTCATTTTGCTTATTTTCTGTAATATCTACACTAGCAACCAAATGAGCAAGCTTACCATCAATCCAAGGAAAAGCTGAACTAAAAACACGGAACCAAGATCCATCAAACGGACGCTGATAATCCCAAGAATAGGTATTCGTAGGATTCCCTTCTTCATCTATTAACTTTAACTGTGGGCAAAAAGCACAAGGTTCAGTTTTATCATCAAAAATTGAAGCCCAACATTTTTTTCCCAACATTTTTTCAACTCCACCATAAGGAGCTGCCATACTTTTATTTACATATAAAATTTCATGCGTATAAAAATCGTTCACATAGATATCTATACACGTATGATCAAGAACTTGACTTAGAATATGCTCTGCATTTTTTACACCTGTCTCATAAACTTCAAGTTTGACAGCATTTACCAAAAGCATTAAAACAGCAAGGCAGCTCTCATACTCAACACTACCTTTCCTGTTTACACCACGTCTGTCGGCTAAGCCAACAAAACCGGATATATCTCCATGCAGATTTTTTATCGGTACTATAATATACGATTTTGAGTGTAATAAGCTTGCAAGTGTTAATTTGTATGGTGTGTAGTCTGCATCGTTTTCTGTAAACAGAATGATAGAAGTTCCACAAAAATCTGTATATTCATTCTTTTCTAATTCGGAAGATAAATCTATTTACGAGGGAAAGCAATTATCCGTATATAAGCTATATTCTTCAGTTTTCTTAAAAATTGAGGTTTCATCTTTTTGAAAAATAAATCCATTCCCAAAATCAAAAAAAGCACACACCTCTCTTAAAAAGTTGTTTTTTGAAACACACTCTCCAGAAGAATTTATTTTATTCATCATAGATGAGTAAAATTCGATATACTTTGCATCCATAAAATATCCTCACATTATTCTACTTCATTATCGACAAAAAAACAAGTTTTTTTTACGATATTTGTGCAAAAGCACGTAGCCACTACATAAAATAAAATCTTCAATATATTTTTTCGTATTGAGTGGAAGATTTTATGGTGACAAAAACTAATATTTACAGTATACTTAGTTTATGAACACATCACACGCTATTATTTCGGTTGTTGGAGACGACCAAGTAGGAATTATTGCGAGAGTAACTGCATTATTATCCGAAAAAAAAGTAAATATTATTGATATCACACAAACTATTCTGTCTGGAAATTTTGTTATGATGATGATGGCTGACTATGAAAATTCTCTCATAGACATTGACGGCCTACGAAAAGAAATGGATGCCCTTGGCAAAGAAATGAATGTTGGTATCCATGTAATGCACGAGAAAGTTTTTAATGCTATGCATAGAATTTAGGGGTTACATGAAAAAACCTCATATTCTCTGTTTAGTGATATCTATTTTTTTCTTTTTTTCTGCATGCACAACAACTACTCCAGTCTCTGATTCTATAAGAGAGCCTAATACACAAATTGAAGCAAACCATGAAACAGCTCTTTTCTTTGAGGAAATTTGGTCATATGTTTTGGATGGGCGAGAAAACACCCTTTCAAATGACATGCCCCTTACTGATGTAGGTTATTTTGGAGCAGAAATAAGCAATAGAGGATTTTTAACAGGCGTACCTGACGCTCGAAAAATAGATTATTTCGAAGGAAGAATTCACCTTGTAGCAGTATGTAATCACTATGGTATGACTCACATGATGCTTAACCCTGACTATCCATTCAGAGATCAGCTGATTAATGATTTAATAAGTGCCGTTGTTGAGTATAATTACGATGGACTCCAAATCGATTATGAACTAATTTTAGCAAGTGATGAAGATAACTATATTTCTTTTTTACAGGAACTCAACAACAGGCTAAAACAACTACCTGCTACTAGCAAAACACAAAAAAGAATTTTTTCAGTAGCGCTACCAGCGCGAACAAAATATCTATCTGAAGATGCTTTTGACTACGAAAGAGTCACAGAGATTGCTGATAAAGTTTTTGTTATGGCCTACGACGAACATTGGAGTGGTGGAAGCCCAGGTCCTGTAGCGTCCTTTTCTTGGGGCGAAAATGTAGCTGAATACGCATTGCAAACAATAGGAAAAGAAAAGCTTATAATGGGTCAACCGTTTTACGGACGAACATGGGGTAATATCAATGGTAACAGAGCCTTCTTCCATTCAGGAATGATGCGCCAAGTTATTGATAACAATGTAGAGAATTTAGAAAGGAACGAAAACATTTTAACATTTTCGTATACTATTCCTTTAACGATAACAGGCTACTTTGATGATGCAGATTCAATCGAAGCTCGATCAAGAATGTATCACACTATGAATATTGATAAAACAGGTTTTTGGTGCCTTGGGCAAGAAGATCCCGAGGTCTGGCAAAGGCTTATGATAAAACAGGAGAATTAATAATATGATGTTTACACCTTTAGAGATACAAGAAACTCTTGATATGTTTATGCAATACAAACTTGATGTTCGGGCCATTACAATGGGCATATCATTGAGAGATTGTGCTTCATCATCAGGAAAAGAAAGTCGTAGAAAAATGTACGACAAAATAATGAAATATGCGCAAAACTTAGTAAAAACAGGCACCGATATAGAAAAAGAGTATGGAGTTCCTATTATTAACAAACGCATTTCCGTTACTCCAATAGCAATGGTAGCAGAGGCTTCTGATGAAGAAAGTTATGTTGAGTGGGCAATAACTCTCGACAAAATTGCAAAAGAGCTGAACGTAGATTTTATTGGTGGATTTTCTGCTTTAGTACAAAAAGGTTGTACTATAGGAGATTCAAGACTTATAAAGTCTATTCCAGAAGCCCTTGCCGTAACAGATAGAGTCTGTTCTTCCATAAACCTTGGAACAACAAAAAACGGTATAAACATGACAGCAGTAAAAGATATTGGAGAAATAATAAAGCAAACAGCTGAAAACACAAAAGATAAAGATGGCCTTGGCTGTGCAAAATTAGTAGTATTTTGCAATGCTCCAGAAGACAACCCTTTTATGGCCGGTGCATTCCATGGACCAGGAGAGGGAGAGGCAGTTTTATCAGTAGGTGTTTCAGGCCCAGGTGTTGTAGCAGCAGCATGTAAAGAGTATGAAGGTCGCCCCTTAGATGAACTTGCAGACGGAATAAAAAAGACTGCTTTTAAGATAACTCGTATGGGTCAACTTGTCGGAGTAGAAGCAGCAAAACGCCTTGGTGTTGACTTTGGCATTTTGGACTTATCTCTTGCACCAACGCCCTTTGTTGGCGACTCCGTAGCAAGAATTTTGGAAGCAATGGGATTAGAAGTCACAGGTGCACCAGGAACAACGGCAGCCCTTGCAATGCTTACCGATATGGTAAAAAAGGGTGGTGTAATGGCAAGCGGTAATGTGGGCGGATTATCTGGAGCATTTATACCTGTCTCTGAAGATGAAGGAATGATTGCAGCCGTTCAAGCGGGCGCACTTAACTTGGAAAAATTAGAAGCAATGACCTGCGTTTGTTCGGTTGGATTAGATATGATAGCAATACCTGGAGATACAAGTGCAACAACAATAAGTGGAATTATTGCTGATGAAATGGCAATAGGTATGGTAAACAACAAAACAACTGCAGTTCGCATTATACCAGTGCCAGGAAAAACTGTTGGAGAGTGGGTTGAATTTGGAGGCCTTCTTGGTGGCGCCCCTATAATGAACGTAAACAAATTTTCGTGTGCAGATTTTATTAATAGAGGTGGAAGAATTCCTGCTCCAATTCATAGTTTTAGAAACTAAGAAATGAAAAAAGGCTTTTATAGAACGCTATTTATTATAGCACTGCCAATTATAATTCAAAACCTCCTACAGTCTCTTGTCAATCTTATAGACACCGTTATGATTGGACGCCTTGGAGAGACAGAATTAGCTGCGGTAGGACTTGGAAATCAAATATTTTTCCTTTTAACACTGTTTTTGTTCGGAGTAGGCTCTGGGGGATCTATTTTTATAGCACAATACTGGGGAAAAAAGGATATAAAAGGCATACACAAAACGGTAGGTATCACTCTTGTTTTAGCTTTTTTTTCATCTTTAATCTTTGCATTTGCAGCAGGGCTATTTCCCTCGTGGCTTATTTCTTTATACTCCAAAGATACCGCAGTAATTAAAGTCGGTGCAGAATATTTACGCACGGTTGCCTGGTGTTATATCCCAATGGGCTTAAGCTTTGCCTTTTCACTTGCTCTTAGAAGCACAGAGCAAGTAAAACTTCCTCTATATGCGACAATAACATCGCTTATTACAAATATAATTTTTAATTACCTCTTTATTTTTGTGTTAAATATGGGTGTTAGAGGTGCAGCAAGTGCAACTGTTATTGCACGCCTAGCTGAATTTGTATTATTATTTTCAGTTGCTTACAAGCAAACACTACCTATTATTGCAAGATTCCGAGAATACCTTGCATTTCACAAGGAAGATCTTGCACGCTATTTAAAAATTGCATTTCCAGTTATCATCAATGAAGTGCTTTGGAGCACAGGGATAACAATGCAAAATGTAATAATGGCAAGAACTAGCACCGAGGCCATAGCAGCATTTAACATTACAGGTACAGTCTCTCAGCTTACTTGGGTATTTTTTATCGGTGTAGGAAGTGCTGCAGCTATAATTATTGGAAAAAAAATTGGGGGAAACAATGTTGTTGGAGCGAAGAAGGATGCACACCACTTTGCTTGGTTTATGCCTGTAACAGCATGTGCATTGGCGCTTCTCTTAATTCCAATTTCACTCATGCTCCCGTTCTTTTTCGATGTAAGTCCCATAATATTGGAACAGGCATCACTTATGCTTATGGTACTAATGTTCACCTACCCCGTAAAATCGTTTAATATGTGCATGATTGTAGGAATTTGCCGCTCTGGTGGAGATACAGTTTACTCTGCCGTGGTAGACTCAGCTTACTTATGGTTTATGGGTCTCCCTTTAGGTGCCCTTACAGCCTTTATATTTAACGCTGATCCATACATTATTTATGCAGCATTCATGAGCGAAGAATTATTTAAAGCAGCAACAAACTTTTTCAGATTAAAATCAGGAAAATGGTTGAACAATGTAACGGAGTGATAGCTAATCTATACAAAAACTCTTTCATAGTGTATAATCACATAAGACAAAAAGCTAAACAGAGGTTAGAAGAAAATGACATTATTAGGAGTTTTCCTTTTAGGAATAGGGCTTGCTATAGATGCATGCTGCGTATGTACCGTCAGTGGCTTCATATACAAACCAAGCATTGCTTCTTCACTAAAAATTGCCCTTCCCTTCGCCATTTTTCAAGGTGTTATGCCTCTTATTGGCTACTTTGGTATAGGACTCTTACCTGATGAACTTTTTCAGTATAATCATATAATTGCCTTTATTCTTTTAGTTTTTGTAGGCATAAAGATGCTTTTAGATGGCGTACAATTTCAAAAGTGTTCAATCACGCAAGAAAAAAGAAGCACAACTGGTTTGACCTTTTCTGTATTGTTTATGCAAGGGATTTCTACTAGTATTGATGCTCTTAGTGTTGGTGTTACTTTGGGAGCAGAACCTCTCTCGTTTATGCTCTTTTCTGCATGTATTATTGCATTCATTGCCTTTGCAATGTGTTTTACATCTGTTCGAATTGGTAAAACCATAGGGACAAAGTTCAACTGCAAAGCAGAAATTTTCGGTGGCATTGTCCTTATTTTATTAGGTATTAGCTTATTGTTAGGCGGCGTGTAGGGATGTTAATCACCTTTTTTTGAGAAAATATAAAACTGCGAGTAAAGTAAGTATACCAACAATAATTATACTAACAATTCCAACCCAATGTGCCTTTTCAATAACATAAATAGATGTAGGTCCATCTGCCCCACCAATAATTCTTATAGACGCTGAGTCCTCAATAGAACATCCTGTAAAGAAAACTACCATTAGTATCATTCGATAAAATATTTTATTCATATACTACCTACTACTTTATCCATTTTTTTGCCATGTCTTATTATAGCATAAGACACAAGCATCTTTTCTCTTTATATTTAATTATTCATAAATTCCATGGCAAAATTGGATAAAGTCAGCATCCAAAAACTCTCTAGAATTTGCCTTAATATTTTGGTCTGCTATTTTTTCATAATACTCAAGCTCATGTATAATTATAGGTAAGTCCTTTTTAAATTTTTGTCGAATAAATCCATCTTTATGCAATTCTTGAACTACCCGTATTAAAATATTAATAAAACTTTGGGTAATTTTTTCAAAAGCATCCCAATCGTTATCCTCGATATCACTGTCATCATCAAAATAGGGATAGCCACTTTTTACAATCCAGTCCTTTGTAAAGTGACTTGTTTCACCATCTCCAAAAACTAATTCTTCATTCTGTAACCAAAATGCAAAATTCCACCGCGCCTCTTTATCTGAGCTCGCTTTTTCTCGCTCCTTTTGATATTGCGCCTCAGTATTATATCCTAGCGTAAAAGTTGGCTTCCACGTCTCATCATCTATATCACTTACCCACAAAGAGATTGCATAGATGTCATTACAGTTCCATTTTTCTATTGTGTTTTTAATGCGTAAAATCATTTCTGTTTTAAGAATTTCATCATTTTGATTTTTCCCAGAAAATAAGGACATAATTTTTTGAAACATTCAATTTCTCCTAAAAATATTATATCACCTTTTCATATTTTTTGTACTATTTTTCCTTCTTTATGATAAACTTATTACAGAAAAATAATTTTTAGCATGGTGGTGATATGATAATAAACATTGGTAGCAGGGTAATGAATACCTTTCTTTACCCAATAGAAACAGGGTATGTTATGATTGATACAGGGTATCATAACA
>CAYJOZ010000018.1:0-11131 GCA_964371925.1 uncultured Treponemataceae bacterium
ATAGTAATGCTTCTTAGAGAAGGAGTAATGCAAATTCTCATATTAGCAGGACCAATTTTGGTTGTTGCACTTGCAGTAGGTTTAATAGTAGCAATTTTCCAAGCTACAACATCAATACAAGAACAAACTCTTACTTTCGTTCCGAAACTTGTTTCTATTTTAGGCATGCTAGCTCTTTTAGGCGGTTGGATGTTTTCATCACTTGAACAGTATACAATTCGGCTCTTTGAAATGATTTCACAAATAACTCGTTGAGTACAAAATAGAATAGGAGCAAAGATTGTATAATGTTGGATGAACTTGTTGCAAGAGCCCCAGATTTTTTTCTCGTTGCAGCGCGATGTTTGGCGTTAATATTATCTATGCCCTTGTTGGCAACGAATGTTGTTCCAAGAGTTGCAAAAGTTGCTTTAGCAGGATATGCCGCATTTCTAGTACTGCCCTTTGCGTATGCAGAAGGGTGGAACGTTGACCCATTTAGCCTTCATTATGTTCTTATTTTAATTGGAGAGGCTCTTATTGGTATTATTACGGGCTTTTATATCTCAATGCTTTTTGCCGCTTTTAGTTCTGCTGGTCAGTTTTTTACATATCAAATGGGTTTTGGTGCCTCAGAAGTCTATGATGCCCTTTCACAAGTGTCAAATCCACTTATGGGACAATATTTAAACTTTATAGGTTTTTTACTGTTTTTACAAACGCAAGGATTTCAAAAGTTATTCCTTGGCGGAATACTGAGAAGTTTTCAATCTTTTAATGCTTTTTCACTTGTTGTAGCGAGAGAAGGATTTATGGTATTCTTATTGCAAGGGCTAACGCAACTCTTTTTTGATGCACTTGTTATTGCATTACCACTAGTAGGTACTTTATTTTTAATTTCTGTTTGCATGGGATTGTTATCGAAAGCTGCACCTCAAATGAACCTTTTATCAGAAGGTTTTCCTATAACTATATTAGTTGCTTTTTTTCTTTTAACAGTATTATTGCCTAATATGGCAGATTTTTTTATAAACTTGTTTGACGCAGGCTTTCGTCGCCTCGAAGTATTATTTATAGATGTAAGTAGGGGAACCGTATGAGTGTATACGCAGAAGATTTAGACCTTCAATGGTTTGCTGCCGAAGATGAAGGGCGAACAGAAGACCCTTCCGAGCATAAACTCCGAAAAGCGCGTGAAGAAGGGCGCGTGGCAAAAAGTCAAGAGTTAAGTGGAGCCCTTGTAATGCTGTTTCCAACCATTACACTATTTATACTTGCCCCTTGGCTCTTTGATAATTTTGTAGAAATACTCAAGTATTATATTAGGATTAGTACAACTGCAGAAATAAATGGAGCGCTTGCATACGGTTTTTATTATTATCTTATACGCATGGTTACGCCAATTGTTGTTACAGCGGTTATTGGTGGTATATTGGCAAATTTAATTCAAAATAGAGGTTTTATTTTTTCAACAAAGCCAATTGAACCTAAGTTTTCGAAAATTATTCCAAAGTTTGGAGAGTATTTTAAGAAGACAATGTTTTCATTTGAAGGCGTTTTTAATATTTTTAAGTCAATATTAAAAGTTGTAGTGATATTTATTGCTGCGTATATTATTATTACATCGGAACTCCCTGAGTTATTAGCATTATTGAACCAAAATCTTTGGGATGGTGTCGTTCATATTGCAGAAGTCGCAGGAAGAATCCTTATTACAGCTACAATTATATTTCTAGTAATTGCCATACCAGATTATCTTGTACAACGAAAACAGTTTATTGATTCATTAAAAATGACAAAACAAGAAGTAAAAGAAGAGTATAAAACAATGGAAGGGGATCCGTTAGTAAAAAGTAAACTCCGTCAATTCATGCGTGAAATGCTACAGAATAGTATACGAGAAAATGTTGCAAAAGCAGATGTAATTATAACAAACCCGACACACTTTGCTATTGCAATTCTCTATGAACGGGAGACTATGCAAGGCCCAACTGTTATTGCAAAAGGTCAAGATGAGCTTGCGCAACAAATAAAACGGCTAGCTGCCGAAAATGATGTTCCGATGGTTGAAAATCGTCCTCTTGCGCGTGCTTTGTATGCAAATGTTGAAGTAGGTGATATAATTCCAGAAACATATTATACCGTACTAGCAACAATTCTTGGTAAAATTTATGCTATGAAAGGGAAGAAGATTAGTGCATAATTCCTAATGGTGGTGGGTAAAGCTAGGGATAAAGAGGAAGCGCAAGAATTACACAAATTTATCTTGGAAAGTTCTACAGAAATTTATAAAGACTGAAACATGTCAAAAATATAACTATTTTTACTTTTAGTATTTTTATGGTAGATGTAAGTGTCGTTCAAAACGAGACAGATAAAAATCAATGAAATCCTTTAATCTGAGGTTAAAACCTTGAAAAGAGTCTTTTTTTTCTGAAAAAACTAATTTTTTTACAATATATGCTTTATTTAATTTCTAAACTATGTTATAATACGGTAGAGTAGGTCGGAATTTGTCCAGCTACTCAAGGTAAATGGGGGTTTACCTTAATTATACATATAGGTGGGAACATGGCTGACAGCGCACAGCGATTTGGAAGAAGCTCAGACTTAGTAATTGCTATTGCAGTAATTGCGGTCATCATGATGTTAATTATTCCTCTTCCAACAGTATTACTTGATGCTCTTATGTCAATGAATCTTTTATTGGCTCTCATAATATTGCTCATAGTTATGTATACCCCTCGAGCTATTGATTTTTCATCTTTCCCCACAGTACTACTTATTTCTACTGTTTTTAGTTTAGCTCTTAACGTTTCATCTACACGACTAATCTTAACACAGGGTACAGATTTTAATGGACAGCTTGTTACCGCATTTGGAACATTCGTTGTAGGAACAGGCGGTACAGAAGGGCTTGTTATTGGTCTTGTAATTTTTATTATTCTCATTGCGGTACAAACCTTTGTAATTACAAAAGGAGCAACGAGGATTGCAGAAGTAGCAGCACGGTTTACCTTGGATGCTATGCCAATGAAACAAGCTGCAGTTGAGGCAGAATACAATTCAGGGGCAATTACTGAAGAAGAAGCCAGAATGCGCAAAATGGATGTGCAAAGAGAAGCTGACTTCTACGGTTCTATGGACGGTTCTACAAAGTTTGTATCAGGAAATGTGAAAGTAGGAATTTTTATTACCGTTATCAATCTCGTTGTTGGCGTTATTATTGGAATGACTCGTGGAGAAAACTTTTCGTCGTCAATTCAAATATTTGCAAAGTTCACTATAGGGGACGGCCTTTTATCTCAAATCCCATCACTTCTTATTTCAGTTGCAACTGGTATAATTGTAACACGGTCAGTTTCTGATGGTAAAACAACACTAGGTACAGATATACAAAAACAGTTCTCTCAAAATGCATGGGTTTTTTATGTTTCTGGCGTTGCAATGGCATTACTGGGCTTAGTACCTGGGTTTCCATGGTACATTCTTATCCCTATAGGTGTTGCATTATTTATTATTGGAAGAAGATTGCAGTCATTAGAAAAAGCATCGTTTGAAGCAAAGTTACATAAAGAAAAAGAGCTACAACAAACACAAGGAACACCAATCGCTGAAATAAGTCCTGTAGTTCCGCTTGATCCACTGTCATTAGAGCTTGGACTAGCCCTAATTCCTTTAGTAGATAAGGAAAAAGGAGCTGAGCTGTTAGAAAGGGTTACAAGGATAAGACGTGAGTTTGCGCTTGATTTAGGATTAGTGGTACCAAGAATTCGTATAACAGACAATATGCATATAGATCATAATGCATATAGTTTTAAAGTTAAGGGTATAGAAGTTGGCTCAAGCCATATAAGAATGGGTTGGTATATGTGTATGAATACCGGAACTGTTTCAGAGGAATTACCAGGTGAGGCAACAACAGACCCTGCATTTGGGCTTCCAGCTATTTGGGTATCAGAGGCCGATAGAGAAAAGGCAGAAAGAGCAGGCTATGCAGTCGTTGATCCACCGACTATCATTGCAACTCACTTAACTGAGTTAATAAAATATCACGCAGCTGAAATACTTGGACGTCAAGAAGTGCAAGCTATTGTTGACACCCTAAAAAAAGAATACCCAACCGCAGTTGAAGAAGCAACTAAAATATTCAGCATTGGTGAAATACAAAAAGTATTACAAGGTTTATTACGTGAGCAAGTATCTATCAGAAATATGGTAGTTATATTTGAAACAATCGCTGACTTTGGACCTGTAACTAAAAAAGCTGACATACTTGTCGAAAAGGTGCGACAAGCACTTGGACGGCAAATTTGCTTACAATATGCTGACGAAGATAAGACTATACATGTGCTAACAGTTGCACAAGATTTTTTACAAAAGCTAGTTGAAAGTAGAGTAGATACACTTAATGGACCAATTGCAGCATTAGATCCAATGCTGCAGCGTTCATGGATAACGGCATTAAGTTCTTCAGTAGCTCTATTACAAGGTAAGGGCTATATGCCAATAATTCTTTGTCCTGAAGAAGCTCGTGCTTTAGTAAAAGCAAGTACAGAGCGGGAGATGCCAAACTTGGTTGTTCTTTCTGTTCCTGAGATAACAAATGATATAAAATTAGAAAATTTAGGAGAAATAAAAGTTGGCTCTTAACCCATATACACAACAACCACTTTCAGTAATAGAAGACTCCATAGAAGCTTGCAAAAAAAGGATTGAGCAATTATATGGAACTAATTATCAAAAGTTGAGAGTTCGAGAATTCACAACAAAAGGCTTTTTCCCATTTACACAAAAAAAACAATTTGAGGTTTTTTATGTTCCTCTCCCTATTGAAACAAGAAAGAGTTTTCAAGGCATGGCACCCTCTCCTCAAATGGATTTTAATACAGAAAAATCAAAAATCCTTGAGGCGAACCAGGGAACACAAAATCCTCAAATGAAGCTTATTTTAGATGAAATAAAAGAACTTCGCTCAAAATTTGATGAAAAAGCAGTAGCTCCAAGAAGTGATGAACATACAACAATCACAGAGATTGAGCATTTGCTTCTTAGAAATGATTTTACTGCGGAATATATACATAAAATCATAGAACGCATAAAAAAAGAGTTTTCACTAGATGACCTTGACGATTTCGAACTTGTTCAAAAAGGTGTTGTGGATTGGATAGGAGAAACTATATTAATTGCTGACACTTCTAAAATTGCACGCCCTGAGATTATTGTGCTTGTAGGCCCAACAGGTATTGGAAAAACAACTACCGTTGCGAAATTGGGAGCTTATTATAGTGGATTTGGTAATTCGAATATGCCTAAGGATTTGAATATTCTTCCAATAACTATTGATAATATGCGGGTTGGTGCAAAAGAACAGTTAGAAATTTTAGGAAGCGCTATGGGGTTAAGTGCAGAATATGCAGACTCTGCAGAAGACCTTCATAAAGTATTGGCTGTGCAAGGTGCAGAAAAGGATGTTATTCTTATTGATACTGCAGGACATAGCCCAAAGGATTATGAAAGTTTAGCAAAACTTCGTAAAACACTCGAGCTTAAAGGTCGAAAACCAAGAATTTTCTTAACTGTATCAGCTTCAACAAAGGCAAACGATTTGCGTATAATATTGCAACAGTATGAAATTTTTGGTTATGATTCAATAATAATTACTAAGTTAGATGAAACTGATACTATTGGTTCAATTGTTAGTATTTTAGATGAAAAGAAAAAATCAATTGCTTATATAACGAATGGGCAAAAAATTGCATATAATTTTTCTAAAGCCGATCAGGTTTCATTGTTAATTAACTTATCAGACTTTGAAATTGATAGGGCACATATAGATGAAAAATTTATTCAGGAAAAAATAGGATAGTGTATGGAAGACCAAGTATCAGAATTACGTGAGTTAATGCAACAACGATTAGAGCGACAAGATGTGTATAGACCAGGACACGGAGCAGATAATCATAAAACACGTATAATTGCTGTCACCAGTGGAAAAGGAGGCGTTGGAAAAACAAACCTTTCGGTGAATATGGCAATTGCGTATGCACAAGCTGGAAAACGGGTTATTCTTATTGACGGTGACTTAGGGATGGCGAATGTTAATATCCTGATTGGCACTGCTCCTAAAGCAAACCTCTTAGACGTTATGAATAATAGGTATAAAATGAAAGATATTGTTTGTGACACGGAATATGGATTTCAGTTTGTTCCAGGTGCAAATGGGTTTTCTCGTATAGCAAATATGAATGAGTCTGAACTTGCGAGTTTTTCTGATGAGTTTATGCAACTTTCAAATGCAGACATTATCATCATAGATACTGGTGCAGGTATTGCACAGAGTGTGTTAGGTTTATTAGCAGCTGCAGATGAAATTTATGTTTTAACTACACCTGAGCCTACTTCAATTACAGATGCGTACGGAATTATTAAAATTATTGCAACTGAAATGATCGATAATCGGCCAAATTTGAAGTTGCTCGTTAATAGGGTGCATTCTGCATCAGAAGGAAAAAGAGTTGCAGAACAAATAATTTCAATTGCACAACAATTCTTAAATTATGAAATTGAGTATTTAGGTTTTATATACGATGATACGGCTGTTTCCACATCTGTATTGCGGCAAAAACCGTTTATTGTCGCACAGCCAAATGCAAAATGTTCAATGTGTATAAAGCATATTGTAGGCAGAATAGAAAAGACTGATCTAAATACAGAAGAGGGTTTTGGGCGCTTCTTTAGAAAATTTAGACAAAAATGGTAAATGGACATTATGAGACCTTGACGTTTTAGTCATTTTGGCGTAATGTATATAGTAGGGATAACTATATAAGTAGGTTTTTATAGTTCTAAGTGCGGTAATAATAAGCGCATTTAGTATGAGGGGGCAGTTATTACTGTAAAGCAATTAGGAATTGCATTTTTTATTGGATTTCTCTTATCGCTTCTTTCTGGTGTTTTTGGGGGAGTAAGCTTCGGAACTATTTTACTACGAGCATTTATTTCAGGAATTTTAGTTTTAATTCTTTGCTTTGGGGTTGTGACTGTTTTTAATAAATTTTTGGCAAGCGGTGATAATGCTGATATTGCACCTACAGAGATTCAAGCAGAAACAAATTCCGGACAGGCAGTGGATATTGTGATTGATGACGATTTGCCAGATACAGCAACGGCACCGTCTTTTAATCTTTCATCTATTGCACAGCAAGCATCTGGTAATGATGATTTAGCTGAAGCAGATGATGTGCAAAACGAAAGTCCGATTTCTGGCGAAGAACAAGGGTTTCGTTCAAGTAGCTTGGACACAATTACAACGACCTCAGCCCCACCCGTGGCTGATGATGTAGTGTCTGCAACGGATGCAGTACCACATATAAGTGATGCTAGTAAGTATTCAAATGATGACAGTATTTCTGATTCTGGATCTGAGCTTGGAGTTTTGCCAGATATTGAAAGTTTGGGTATTGAAGATGAGACAACACCTGCTGAAGAGGCAGATGAACTTATCCAAGATTCTGTTTTTGCTGAAACAGGGGATGTAAAACCAATAGCTCCTACGGTACCTCCATCTGAGATGGGTGATGCAAAAGAAATTGCGGCTGCAATAAGGACCGCTTTAGTTAAAGATATGTAAAGTGTTTAACAATATAGAAAGGTGTACAAGATGATGACAACGCTCTTCGAGCAAAAAACAGAAGAAGAACTCTGGATAGAATTCCGCAAATCAAAGTCTACACAGCTACGAGATGCATTTATACGTCAATATATGCCATTAGTTAAGTATGTAGCAGGAAAAGTTGCTGTTAATATGCCTAACAGTGTTGAGTTTGATGATTTAGTAGGGTTTGGTCAATTTGGACTCTTGGATGCAATAAATAAGTTTGATCCAGATAAAAAAGTAAAATTTAAGACGTACGCTGTAACCCGTATTAGAGGTGCTATATTTGATGAGCTTCGACAATTAGACTGGGTGCCGAGGTCTGTACGTCAAAAATCTAGAGAAATTGAAGACACCATTGTAGAGTTAGAGGCAAGATTAGGAAGACCTGCTGCAGATGAAGAAATTGCTTCAGCGATGGGCTTAACGCTTGAAAGCTTTAATAATACAGTATTAAAGGTATCAGGCACTAGTGTTCTATCATTAAATGATGTTTGGTACTCTGGTGAGTCTTCTGACAGGATGTCGATAGGTGATAGTATAGAGTCTCCTGCGAGCCTAAATCCTGATGTAATAGTTGAGCGCGAAGAAGTAAAAAGAGTAATCATGGAAGCTATAAATGAGCTTCCAGAAAAAGAAAAAATGGTATTGGTTTTGTATTACCATGAAGACTTAACTTTTAAAGAAATTGGACAAGTTTTGCAAGTAAGTGAATCTCGTATTTCTCAATTACATACTAAGGCAAATATGCGCTTACGTGCAAAGTTAACAAATGTTCGAAAAGGCATAATGTAGAATAGCTGGAGGATAAAGATTGGTTACACTAGAAAAACTTCGCAGCGATATGGAATCTCAGTTTGAAATTGATAGAAAAATAAAATACGTAGATGTTAGGGCAGATTCGATAGAAGAGGCTCTCACTGATGCTGCAATTCAACTAGATTCTAGAGTACCAATTTTGGAATATGAGGTAATGGAACAAGGTTATAAAGGATTTATGACTTTGATGAAAAAGCCTTGGTTGCTCCGGGTATATGAAAATCCTCTTCACACAAAAAAATCGAAACAGCAAATTGGCGACGGTATTTTATCCGATAACGATTTCGATGATGATAATACACCTAAAAATGTTGATGGTGCATTTTATATTCATCGCTTTGGCTCTGAAATTCATATTAAAGTAGTTGCTCCAGTTGGTTCTGGCGTACCTGTTGAATATAAAGTTATTATGGATAGCTTAAAGAGAAGTGATACCGTATCCATTGATGAAAATCTCATAAAAGAATATGTAAAGAAAACTACTAATTCAGAATATGAACCCATTGGCCAATATACGCACAATCAAGCAGGGGATGCAACTTTCTTTGTAGAAGTTTCGTCTGATGATATGAAGGCAAGTATTACAGCTACAGCTCCTGCAATCGGGGGGGCAGATATTTCTGCGGCTCGTATTATACAAATGCTCAAAAATCAAGGTATTGTTAATGATTTAAATATGGATAAAATCAATGAATATGTAGATAATCCTGTTTATGGTGTTGCATATGTTGTTGCTGAAGGTGTTGAACCTGTAGATGGTAGGGATGCCTATATTTCCTATAATTTTGAAACAGATAAAACTAATTTACATATGAAAGAGTCGGATTCAGGGCAAGTAGACTTTAAAGAGCTAAATCTTATTCAAAATGTTGTAGAAGGTCAAACTCTAGCTCATAAAGTTTTACCTGAGCGCGGTAAAGCTGGGCGTACATTAAGTGGTCGTTATTTAGAAGCAAAAAATGGAAAAGATATAGCATTACCAGTTGGAAAAAATGTTTCCGTTGATGCGGATGGACGAACTATTCGCGCAACGATGAATGGTCAAGTTCTGTTGGTTAACGATAAAATTAATGTTGAACCCATAATGGAAGTTGATGGTGTAAATATTAAAACAGGAAATATTACCTTCCTCGGAACTGTTATTATTAAGGGAAATGTTGAAGACGGCTTCCAAGTTAAAGCTTCTGGAAACATTGAAGTATATGGAACAGTAGAAAATGCAGTACTCGAAGCCGAAGGTGATATTGTTGTATCTCTTGGGGTTATGGGTAAGGATCAAGGCTTTATAAAAGCAGGTGGTTCTATGTGGGCAAAATTTATTCAAAATGCAACGGTTGAGGCTGAAGAATATATTGTTGTAAGAGATGGTATTATTAACTCTAATGTCACAAGTAACAAAAAAATACTTGTTCAAGGGAAAAGAGCTAGCATTATTGGTGGGCATACATTTGCTACGGAAGAAATTAGAGCAAAAACTATCGGAAGTAGTGCAGGTGCAAGTGAAACAATACTTTCAGTAGGATATGATCCAAAAGCAAAGCGGCGCTTAGATGAACTTACAGATAAGCAAGCGGTATTAATAAAAGAGCTAAACGAATTAGAGCTTGACATACAAACTTTGGAACAACAAAAGAAAATTCGAAAAACACTGCCTGCAGAAAAAGAAGAGAATTTAAATACTCTCATGACAAGAAAGGGTGAGATTCATACCGAAGTTGACACAATGTCACAAGAAATACAAGAACTTCAAGATCATTTGCGAGAACTAAAAGTTATCGGTACTGTATCTGCGTCTGGTGCTGTATATTCAGGTGTAAAAATTAATATACGTGATGTTCGAGAAGAAATACGAAATGAAACAAAGGCTGTAACCTTCTTCTATGAAGATGGTTTTGTACGCTATGGTAAATATGAGGCTGCACAAGCAGAAGACGAAGCACGGGTACCAGATGGCTATTCAACCAATTGATCTACAAACAATGTATACATCGCTCGAAAAAGTCTCAAAATTGACTGCAGCAAAGCAGCAGGCTGTACAGCTTCAAAGTGCAATTCAGCAAGAAGACTTAGCAAAAAAAATACAAGAAAAAGCTATTGCTGTTGAAAAAACAGAGATGGATAACGATGAAGGTCTCTCTCATATAAAAGATAAACAAGAGCATACTGATTCTGAAAGCCAGTCTTCATCAGACCATAAAGAAAAAAAAGATGAGCCTGTTGAAGAACCTATGCAAGTGATAACTGATCCTCTCATTGGCCAACATATTGATGTTTCTGGGTAAATAGTATGGTTACTGGCGAAGTTGTATTACTCACACTTATTACTCTTATTAATCTCGCACTTTGGTTTGTTTTTTTCTTTAAACTGAAGAAATCTTTTTCTCCTCATGCATTACTTTCGGACATTAAAAATGAGGTAGAAAAACTTATCATTGAAATTAATAAAACAACACTTGAAGATGTCTCATTAATTGAAGAGCGAACAGCTGGTCTTAAATCATTAATTGAAGAAGTAGACCAACGATTATTATTACAACAAGGCTTTGAAAAGGGTAAAAAAAGAGAGCTTGAAGTTTTAAATGTTTTATCAGAAAAAAGTAGAACTGTAAGTACAAATCAAAATGCAGTGCAAAAATACAATAAAATGAGTAAAAAGGTCGCTGAAGAATCGCATGA
>CAYJOZ010000018.1:11141-15737 GCA_964371925.1 uncultured Treponemataceae bacterium
TGCAATTATCAATAGATTTTGACTCATACCGACTCGCAGATGAAGTGGATAATGCTCCCCAAAACATGGATACTACTCTTGAAATTCCAGCAATTTCAAATACTAATGGCAGTCTTGTGCATGAAATAAGTTTAAATGAAAAAATTATGCAATTTGCTGAAAATGGCTTTTCTCCTGAAGAAATTGCAAAAAAACTTGGTTGTTCTTTGACAGTTGTTCAACTTGTCATTGACCTACACTAAAAGGCAAAATAAAAGGACTATCATGTGATAGTCCTCTTACAGAATAACCTTCTTTTATTAAAGCTGTGCTCTAACGCTGAAGGCTCCAGTTAGCATGTTGTTTGTAATATCATACGAAACAGATGGTGTTAGTTTTAATACTAGAATGTTGAATGCAACACCTGCATATACATTTGTAGAAGTTAAATCAGTAAGACCTGTATTATAAGAAACCTTTTCATTTATAATTCCTGCAGCATCATAATCGAAAGTATTTTTTGCATCAGTCATAGTAAAGCGACCACCAATAAAAGGTGTTGCTATAATAAAGCTTTTTGATACTTGTGCTGAAAGTGAAAGTGTATTAATTTCGTGGTTAAAATTAAAATTTGCTGGTCCTAAAGATGCCTTCATATTTGCTCGAGCATAGTAATATGCAACTCCCAGAGAAACGTGTGGGAATATGATATTTTCTTCTAATACTGCATAACGGAGGTTTGCTCCAACTGTAAGAAAATCTAAGCTCATACCAAAATAATCATTAATTTTAGGAAGAATCATTCCAGAAACACCTAAGTCAAAAGGAAGAATAAGACCTCCAATTCGGGCATCAAGCGTTGGGTAGGGCACAAATACTTTGTTTAGGTTACCTAGTTTAGGGATTCCAATTTCTGCTGCCGCATCTCCTAAATTTGATAAATCTAATTCAGCAAAACCTACATTACCACCTGCTGCAAAATGTGGTGGGATTGAAGGAAAAAACTTTCCAATATATGCATCAGCATACACATTTTGATTTGTTGCAAGGTTCACAGAAATATTTGTAAAATCTTTCATGAATAATTCTGCTTCTTTGTTAATACTAGCAGCTACTTGAGCAAAAGCAATGCTCGCACTAAGTAATAATAGAATACTTATAGTTACAATTTTTTTCATATTTTTACCTCCAAATATGATTCATAGTATAAGAAATTATAACATTATTTTAACAATGTTTCAATAAATATGTACAAGTTTTTATAAAGTAATCGTTTTTTATGCTTTACCACTTGAGCGTTTTTAAAACTTATCGTATACTAGTACTATGAGTATTGGCAAAGTGAAAATAATAGCTCAGAACAGAAAAGCACGTTTTAATTATACAATCGATGAATCATTTGAATGTGGTGTTGAGTTAAAAGGAACAGAGGTAAAATCAGTTAAGTCAGGCAATATGTCTTTTCCTGATGCTTTTGCCGAAATAATAAATAACGAAGTTTGGGTTAAAAATTGGCATATTACCGAATATGTTTTTTCTTCAATTTTTAACCATTCGCCCGAGAGACATAAAAAACTTTTATTACATGCTAGTGAGATAAAGAAGTTAAAACGAAAAGTTGATGAAAAAGGCTTTACTCTTGTACCACTAGACTTTTATTTAAAAAATGGGCGAGTTAAAGTAACTTTGGGACTTTGCCGAGGTAAAAAAAGCTATGATAAACGATCTGATATTCGTGATCGCGATGTAAATCGTGATATGCAAAGAGAGTTTAGAAAGGGTTTGCAAGACTAAAAATATGTTTACTTTAAACCGAAATATAGTTTTTCTATGTTCGGTGTTAGCAATGCTATTTTTCTCTATAAAAGTTGTAGCGCAAGAACAACCTTCTGTTTCAAATAATAGTACTGGTACGTTGTATTTTTATGGGCCAATTGTAGATGCAAAGGATGAAACAAAGATACAACTTTCTACAGACTTATTTTTTTCACAGTTTCAACTTGAAAGTGATTTTACAATAATTGATAGGCGCACGACTGTTTTTTCACTTGATATGCTAGAAACCCACGTGGGAACAAATGATTTAATTTTCTATAACGAAATTAGAGAAGATGATAACAAATGGTATGTAAGCTTATTTTTAATTGATTTACAAACTAAAAGAGAAGTCACTGTTAAACATATATACGATGAGTACTATAGAATTCTTATAGATGCTAAAGATGTACTTTCTGAACTTTTAGTAATGTTTAGTTCGCCGAACGGCCAAAACATCGAAACGGTAGAGGATACTTCTGCAAACACTTCTGCTTCTGTTACCATAGCGAGCTTATTTGGTACATGGAAAGGTGAAGAGTATGTTGACAAAATAGTTATTTTAAGAGGTGGAAAAGGCTTTGTAATTTTTGAAAATGGTGCAAGTATGAATATTATTGTCGCCATTGAAGGAAGCGTTGTTACAGCTACTCAAGATAGTAAGTCAAATGCATCATTTTTTCCCGAACTCCCCCGTGAAGTCGCATTGGTAAAGGCTTTAGATGTTGATCCCATTGAATGGGAATTACAAATTGAAAACGAAGATTCACTAGTAGGCATAAAACACACCTATGTGAGTACAGAATCTAATGGTCAAACAGATGTTGTAAAAGCAGAAATTCCTGTAAAGTGGTATCGATGATTTTATAAGTATACAGAACCTTGGCGAATAACTTTAATATCACCGTTACTTATATCTACGATTGTAGAGGGTATCGCTGGCTCTTTTTTAGAAAACTCGCCATCTACAATGCAAAAAACTTCAGTTCCAAATTCTTTTTCCATTTCGCTAACATCAGATAAAACTGCTTGTCCTGAACGATTGGTACTAGTTGAATATATAGGACTTTTACAAAGCAATAAGAGATTTTGCAGCCACATGTCATCAGGGCATCTAAAAGCTGTTGTGCCTGCATCAAGCTTGTTTTTCACAATTACAGTCAAAGGGCCAGGCATATATTTTAAAACTGTATCTGGGATAATTGTATCAGAATATTTTTGTATGTCTTGAGCGTGAGCAATTAGCTGTATAAAGGGCTTTGTTTCCTCTCTTCCTTTTATTTGTCGAATTTCACTGTCTGAGTGCGGAACTAGGCCTGAAAAGCCATACACTGTATCAGTTGGAATAATAACCACACTGTTTTTTAAGAGTGCCTGCGAAACAATATGCAATGAATTAGGATCAGACTTTAATAGTATCATATGTTCTTAAACTCTTTTTTAAATGTATTAACGAACTAATTAAATTTAGACACACAAAAACAAAAAAACCAACACATTTAGCTAGCCAATCAGGAATGAACACAATAGTTGGGCGCAAAGCTTTCGAACCTGCATTATAGACAAAGGCAGGAGTATCTGCAAAGCCACTAATTTTAAGCAAGTGCTCACCTTCACTCACAAAGCCCATCTTCTTTGCATAGGCCTTTATAACATTTACATCATCTCGAAGAGCACTTGAATCAATTGTTAATTGTTCATTAACTTCCTGAAGAGATGATAAATGTTGGGCTAACACAATTTTATGACTTTTGAGCTGGCTATACGCCCACACTCCATTTTGTCCTACTAAAACTGAGATACATACGTACACGAATACAGCACAGCATGCTGAAAATAATAAATGAAATCGACTCATATTTTCAATTTTCGGCGTATTTCCTCTTTTCTTGAATATAAAAAGTATGTTATAATAAAAATAAGCTCAGGATTTTTAATAATTATTTTATTAAGCAAAGTTGAGTAATGTGCCGATATATAAATGAATGTAAATTTTACCATGGGAGTGGTTATGTCAATAGAACGAGAAAATTTTGAAGATGAAAACGTCGAAAGTTCACTTGAGCAATATGGGGTATGGGTAAAAAAGTCTCCTGCAGAAAACTCTGTAGATGAATCTGAGCATATAGAAGAAGTACAAGTAGATGATACAGGTGTGATTGGTTTTGATGAAGATGATTTTGACTCAAGTAAATTAGAAGTTTTTTCTGAGGATAATAGTAATTTTGACGATGACTTAGATATAAGTTTTGACTCCAATATTGAAGACCAAACTATGGGCAGCATTAGCGATGAGGCTGATGATACCACATTAACAACTGATGAGCTATTAAATATTACAAGTGAAATGTCTGCAGATGATGATCTATCAGGTGAATCATTAGTAGTTGAAGGAAGTAGTGAGAATGATTTTGATTCATTTATGGATGATTCATTTGAAACCACTGAAGACACGGACTTTTCTATAGAAGAAAGTCAAGAGACATCTTTAGACTCTGGCTTTGATTTGATGCACGATGACGCTATTTCAAGCGAGTCACTGGATAATCAAGTTTCAGAAGACGAAGTAGCAGTTTATGATGATTCAGAAGATTTAGATATATCATTTGATGATTTTGTAAGCGAAGAAACTGACATCGCTGAAGAATCTTCTTCCAATGAAGCGAGTACTATTGAAGATAATGATGATGACATATTAAATATGGATATATCTTTTGACGACTTTCCTCCTACAGAAATGGAAGAACAAGAAAGCGCCTCAGATGATAGTTCTGCTGAATTTGCAGAAGATGATATGATAAA
>CAYJOZ010000018.1:15747-16736 GCA_964371925.1 uncultured Treponemataceae bacterium
TTGGATGATATTAGTGAATCACTATCTGTAGATACAAATAACGATGATAGTTTAAATGACACACTAGACAACACACCTGCAGTAGCAGAAACAAATATTTCATTTGATAATGAATCTATTGATGAAACGGTAAGTGTAGAAAAATCATCTAGTGCAGAAGATGATAGTACAAGCATATTAAGTCAAATTGTTTCTGAGTTATCAAACTTAAGAAATGAAATGTCTCAGTTCAAATCTGAGTTAGCAAAAATGAAGTCAGAAAGTGTTGCTCCAGCAGGAAAGGCGGACAATGCAACTGAAAGCGGTTTTTTTGCAGATTACGAAGGTGATGATACCATTGCACTATCAGGGGATGAACTAAACAATATTTTAACAAGTGCAGATTTCACGGTAGACGACATGGCAGATGAAACAAGTGATGAAATTATTTCTGAAGCTAATGAAGCTGTATCTGGTGAAACGATTTCAGATGAAGAAGATTTTTCTTTTGATATAGAGGAAAGTGATGATTCATTTAGTGTGTCTGAAGATGATACTTTAGGTGCCGACTCGTTTGAAATTGATGAAACAACTACAGACTCTGAAGAAGAGAGCTTTAGTGTTGAAACAGAAGAAGCAAATGATACCACAGAACAATCAATGACATTTGATGATGATACATTTGAAATTGATGATTTAGAAGATGATTACTTTTCAAATGAAGATACAACTCTAATTATAGAAGACAAAGAACTAGTTGAGCCTAGTTTAGATGATCTTAATTTTGATATGGATTCTGATGATTCTCTTCCAGATGAAATTGATGTTCCTGTGATAGAAGATTTAGTGGTAGATTCTTCGCCTGTGAACTTTTTTGATGATGAAGAAGACGATCCTAAAGAGCTTGATGATTCGTCAATGCAGTTTTTGCAAGATGACCCTGCTGAAGAATCATTAGATATGTCTGATGACTCAATATTTGAAGATACTAATACTGTAGATGAAGAATC
>CAYJOZ010000019.1:0-16181 GCA_964371925.1 uncultured Treponemataceae bacterium
TGCACTATATAGTTTCGCTGGAAAACCATTGCCAGTTTTTTCATACCATTCTGAATATGAATGAGAATTAAAAAAATCTTCTTCTTCCTTACTTGCTCTTGCATCTGACCAGATTGGAACTGTATCAGCCAAAAGATTTCCATCCTTATCAATTGGAACAATTCCTAGAGAGTGTCCTGAGCAGCCTGCACCAATAATATCTTCACTATTAATGCATACCTTTGCAAGCATAGATTTCGTAGACTTTTTCAGTATATCCCACCAATCAAGCGGGCGCTGCTCTCTAAAGTTGTCTTGAGGATAAAATGTTTCACATTCTAAAAACGCACTAGCAACAGATAGACCATTTTCATCAAAAAGTGATGTTTTTATCCCTCCGGTTCCTAAATCATATGCAATTATGTATTTCATATTCTTCCTTTACAGTTAAACAAAAAAATTAGTAATTGTCGGTTGCAGAACCAACAAGCTCACAATGTGGCATTTCCTTGCCTTCACGCTTGTACACTTCTGCAAGTATACTCATAATGGATTTTATCCCTATACCAAATCTATTACAGCCAGCATCTATCATTGCTAGTAATGTATCAAGATCCCGTACCCCACCAGCTGCCTTTATATAGGCTTTATCACCAATGGTTGCTTTTATAAGCTTTATTGTATCAACTGTTGTGGGCTTATTACCCCAGCCTGTACCCGTTTTTACATAGGCTACTCCAGCTTCAACTGCAAGTTCAGATCCTTTTACAATTTCTTCATCAGTTAAATATGCAATTTCAAGAATAGCTTTTACTGGCATTCCGTTTGCTGCTTTTACTACAGCTTCAATATCTTCCTTAACAAGATCATATTTGCCCGACTTTAAAGCTCCAACATTTATTACCATATCTAACTCATCAACACCAGCTGCAATCATTTCTTTAGCTGTTGTTACTTTTACTGATGTTGTATCAGCGCCAGAAGGGAATCCAACCACCCCGCCAACCATAATATCATCATCATCTTTAAATTGTTCTACAAGGTACTTCGTAAAGCATGGCATTGCAAACGCACACACAAATCGATGCAGTTTAGCAATTGCAACAATTTCATCTAGCTCCTCAATTGTGACATCAGTTCTTACAGCACTAATATCTACAAGTCTTGGTATTTGTAGTAAGTCCATATTTTCTCCTAATTTAATTTTGATATACGAAATGAAGGATTGGAAGTATAAAATTTAATGCTGAGCTTTTTATATAGAAATGATACGCTTGCCTAAACAAATACATCATCCTCCACTAAAACACAAATAATAATAACATCATTATGTTTTATAGATAGTAACATCACTATGTTTAGCTGTCAAGTTTTATTTTTAATGAATTTGTGCATTTTTTGTCTTTTTTAATTTATTGGTATTTTATTAGGGGACTTTTAGATATGTTTAAAAAATAATAAAAGTTTATTTTAATTTCGCCCCATCATATTAATTTCAAATTCATAATTATCACCTAATATACTGATTCTGTCGGCACAAGCAGGCCTGCCTTTTGAATAACAGACACGCTTTAGATATATGAGAGCAGATCCAATCGGTGAATCTAATAAATGAGCTTCTTCTTTTGATGCATTTTTTGCAGAAATTTTATCAATTGCAGACTCAATATATATTTTATACCTCTCTGATAAATGCTGGTATAATGATGTAATGTTTTCTGCATGATTTTCAATACCTGGTACCATGATAGCCGGTATATAATTCTTCATTATTGCAATAGGTTTTCCATCCGCAAGCGTTATTCTATTCATACAAGCAACCATTTCATGTATATCTATACACAAATCTTCTGCAATTGACTGTGAGGCTGGTTTTATAACTATGCTTGCATTCTTCGAATCAACTATAAAACCTTTTCTTCTCAATGTTTCTGAAAGCGAAGTAACCCTGTTAAGACTTTGACTTGTTTTATAATCTAATACTTTAGTACCTCTGCCTTGTTGTGGTAACACAAAGCCCTCTCGTGTAAGTAAGTCGACTGCTCGGCGAATCGTTGTTCTACTTACAGCAAACCTTTTTTCTAAATCCGGTTCCGAAGGTATAATTGAACCTATTGATAATTCACCTTCTATTATTTCTTGTTTTAATACTTCGTAAACTGTTGCATATGCTGCTTGCGTTTTTATCATTTTGAAACCCTTCCATATAATCCTAGATACAGTATAACATAATGATGTTTAAAAATAAAGATAGTTTTAAAAAAAACTTGACAAAAATCTCATCACATTGTAGTATACTTGTATACAAGTTTGAAATATGAAAGAACCCTTAACACCTAATGACATTTACCAAGTTCTCAAAGATGCAATTGTAAACCTTACCTACATGCCTTCAGAAAAACTATCTGAAAATAAAATAGCTAAGGAGTTCCATGTTTCTAGAACCCCTATAAAAGCTGCTTTTACACGGCTTGAAAACGAAGGATATTTAACAGTCCTTCCACAAAGAGGAACATTTGTATCCCTACTCGACTTATCAAGAATTAAAGAAATTTTATATATGCGCTTTGTATTAGAAAAGGATATTGTTTCCTCTTTTATATTAAAAGCGACAGAGAACGATATACAAGAATTACAAGATATCCTACTTACCCAAAAAGAACTTGTTACACGAGAAAATTTTACGCCATCTGAGTTTTATGAATTAGATATACTTTTTCATGGAGTGATTTTTGCAAAAACTGGTCACTCATTACTTTGGGAAGAGCTATTAAAGATCCAAGTAAATTATGCACGCTTTAGAATGCTTGATATTGTGAGCGCTGAAAAGTTTTCAGACCTTATTCATGAGCACACTCTCTTATTGCAGGCAATTGAAAAAAAAGACACAGAACAATATGTTACAGTGTTACATGAACACTTAGACGGAAACTTACAAAAATTAAAAACAATAATGGAATCAAATTTACAAAAATATTTTATTGGAGGATACAAATGAACTTAAACGTACGAAAAAAAGAAGACTGCATGTACGACCAAATTTCACTTGGTGAAGTTATGCTACGCTTAGATCCAGGCGAAGGACGTATTAAAACCGCTAGAAACTTTAGAGCATGGGAGGGCGGCGGAGAGTACAATGTAGCGCGTGGTTTACGCCGCTGCTTTGGTTACAATACTGCAGTCCTTACAGCATTTGCTGATAATGAAGTTGGGCGTCTTGTTGAAGATTTTATTTTACAAGGCGGTGTAGATACCCGTTTTATTAAATGGGTTAACTATGATGGTATTGGCCGACAAGTAAGAAACGGCCTTAATTTTACAGAACGTGGCTTTGGTGTACGCGGTGCTGTTGGGGTTTCAGATAGAGGGAATACTGCCATAAGTCAAATAAAAACAACAGATTTTGACTTTGATTATATTTTTGGAAAACTAGGCGCACGCTGGCTTCACACTGGTGGTATTTTCGCAGCATTGTCAGAAAGCTCAGCTGAAACATGCATTGCAGCTGTAAAGGCCGCAAAAAAACACGGAACGCTTGTTTCATATGATTTAAACTACCGCCCTTCTATGTGGAAATCAATAGGTGGTATAAAAAAGGCCCAAGAAGTAAACCGTGAAATTGCAAAATATATTGATGTAATGATTGGAAACGAAGAAGACTTTACCGCATGCTTAGGTCTTGAAATTCCTGGCAATGACGAGAACTTAAAAGAGTTAAACTTAGACGGTTATAAAAAAATGATTGAAAATGCTGTAAAAGAGTTTCCAAATTTTAAAGTTGTGGCAACTACTCTTAGAGAAGTAAAATCTGCAACCGTTAACGACTGGGCTGCAATGTGTTACGCCGATGGAAACATCCATTTTTCAACAAAGTATGAAGCATTAGAAATTATGGATAGAGTTGGTGGCGGTGACAGTTTTGCATCAGGTTTAATCTACGGCCTTATTGAAACAGGAGATGCAGAAAAAGCAGTAAACTATGGAGCTGCTCATGGAGCACTTGCAATGACTACAGCAGGTGACACTTCAATGGCTAGTGTAAAAGAAGTTGAAAAACTTATGAAAGGCGCCTCGGCTCGCGTCGATCGTTAAAATTGACGTCCTGTCAATTTTAACTACCGAGTTTTGCGATATCGAAGCAAAAGGTTGGCACAAAACTCGGTTACTCTTTAGTTTTATGCCGTCCATGGCACGACTATCAAATAAAATGGAGAACAAAATGACAATATCAGAAAGAATAGCAAAAATTGGTGTAGTACCAGTAATTAAACTTGACCGCCCTACAGAGGATGCCGCCCCCTTAGCAAAGGCGCTAGTTGAAGGTGGGCTTCCAGTAGCAGAAATCACTTTCAGAGCTGCAGGAGCCGCAAGTGCAATGAAAATAATGAAGGAAACATATCCTGACATAATTGTTGGGGCAGGCACAGTGCTAAGAACTGAGCAGGTAGATGAGGCAATTGCTGCCGGTGCTGAGTTCATCGTTTCGCCTGGATTAAACCCAAAAGTGGTAAAATATTGCCAAGAAAAAAACATTACCATTTTTCCTGGTTGTGTAACACCTACCGAAATTGAAATGGCGTTAGAACTTGGTCTTACTACCCTAAAGTTTTTTCCTGCAGCACAGTACGGTGGGCTAAAAGCTATTAATGCACTTTGTGCACCATACAATATGATTAAGTTTATGCCAACCGGTGGTATTTCACTAGAAAATTTGGAAGAAACTATTTCAAACAAAAACATTATAGCCTGTGGTGGAAGCTACATGGTAACAGCCGATTTAATTGACAATAAAAAATGGACAGAAATTACAGAACTCTGTAAAAAATCTGCAAATATTGTGGCTAAATACAGATAGTAATGACACATTTTACACATGAGAACACAGATTCTTTAAGAGAAATCATAAAAAATCTGTGTAATCTGTGGGTTCACCTTGCTTTAAATCTCCTATCTTGACATATAGCCCTGATAAGAGTATTATTACCTAAGTATTCCACCTTTAAGGAGTAATGATAAAATAACCTCCATGTTATTTTATCATTTGCAAAAGCACAAGTGTTGTTTATGCTTTTGCTTATTTGCGACTTCCATGTCGCACCGCTAACGCGGAGTTTTTATAGGAGTTTTTATGTCAGAAAAATTATATTTCAGTTATAATAAAATTCACGATACAGTGAAGATACTTTCAGGGAAAATTATTTCAGATGATTACAAGCCCGAACTTATGGTAGCAATCGGTTCTGGTGGCTTTATACCTGCTCGGATGATGAAAACATTTATTGAAATACCGATACTAACTGTTGGTGTTAAATATTATACCGAAGGTGCTGAAACACTTGATGAGCCGTGTAAAATACAATGGATTGATGATGCCACAAAAAAACTTGAAGGCAAAAAAATTCTTTTAGTAGATGAAGTAGATGATACAAGAGCAACACTTGAATACTGCATAAAAGAATTACTTAGTCACAATCCAAAAGAAATTGCAGTTGCAGTAATTCACCAAAAGGAAAAACCTAAAAAAGGTATTATCCCTTCAGAAGTAACAAGATACTATGCAGGAGAAATCCTAGCAGATAACTGGTGTTGCTACCCATGGGACGCACAAGATATTTTTGAACACGAAAAATTAAGCAACACATAATTTTTTGCAAAATAAGTGATCCTTTATATTGTAGTAAGTATGCAAATCTGCTATAATTAAGAAAAATTTAAAAAAGAACTGGAGACATTATACATGTCTGAGGAATCACAAAGAAAAAAACGTCGACTTATAGTTGGTATATTACTTTTTCTTTTACTTACTACTATTGCCGTATCAATGCTTTTTTTTAGAAGTGTTATCAGAAGTGAACTTGATAACAGTACACAACTAGCATCAGACAGCTTGGCAAATCAATTACAAGTAATAATAAATATGGATTTTCTATCTGCTAAAAACTCCGTTATACGCTTGGCTGAGTCTGTAACCACTTTAGGCCATGATGAAAGTACCATATTACAATATCTTCGAAACCAGATGGGAATGCACTCCTTTATCAATATTTTTTTTGTTGATATAAACGGGAATGGTATTACTCCAAGTAATAGAACAAAAGATTTTTCTTCGACCGTTCACTTAACGAGTCCAAAAAAAAATCAAGTAACTACTAGCATTCCGTATAATGATGATGAAACAAATAATATAATCATGGAGCTGTCTGCTCCTGTCTATGATAATGATATTTTTAAGGGATTAATAATAGCTGAGTACTCATTTATTCCTCTAAAACAACAATTAATTAATGCCATTGGAAACAGTGGATATATGCTTATTGCAGATGGCAAAGGAGTGCCAGTATTTAGCACGATAGAAAACTATTTAACATTAACAATGCTAAATAACAATCAAATAAAAAATAATGTTACACTTGAGTCGGTTGTAGAACGTATACAACACAGAGAGGAAGGCATTTTTTCATTCACCTTCGAATCTCAAACATGGCTCGCCCTTTATAAACCTCTTGATGTATATAATTGGTATATAGTACTACTGCTAGATGATGAGGCTATTAATGGTGCTGGAAATTTAGTTGTAAACATTATAACTTCCATTAGCATTATTTTATTTACCCTACTTACCATTTTGATTTGGTACACTCTTCATTCAAAAATCAAGAGCATTGAAAAAATTGAAAAGGTCGCATATTACGATGATCTTACAGGACTTCCGAATATTACTAAGTTCAAAATGCACGTTCAAGAAATGTTAGATAAATATCCAAGTAAACAATTTGCAATGATAAGAAATGATATTGTAAGTTTTAAAGCTATCAATGAAATGTATGGTTATGAAATGGGAAATGAAGTGCTAAAAGCATTTGCTGCAACTGCAACACTCGCAAGTGAAAAAACTTTTATGCTAGCAAGAGTAGATGCAGATAAGTTCATTTTTTTCTCAGGGGGTGGTTTTTTAGAAAATCTTGATACAATGACTTCATTTTACGAAGAGTATTTTAAGAAAGCTGTACCACGCCTAGCAAACCATCACCTTGAGTTTACATATGGGCGTTACATTATAAAACCCGGTGAAAACGATGTAAATGATATAATAAACAAAACTACAATTGCCCATAGCATTGCAAAGAAAAACAGAGCAAACAGTCATGGTAGTAGCATATGGGACTATAGTGATGATTACACAAAAGAAATTCTGCTTCAAACACATATAACCAATAAAATGAAGCAAGCATTAGAAAATAATGAGTTTATGCTCTATTTACAAACGAAGGTAAACACAAAATCAGAAAAGGTTGTCGGCGCAGAGGCCTTAGTAAGATGGATAGAGAGCGATGGCTCAACGATTTACCCCAATATATTTATTCCTCTTTTTGAAAAAAATGGTTTTGTTGAAAATATCGATATGTATATATTACATAAAGTTTGCCAAGTAATTAGAGGCTGGATAGACAATAAGTGTCAGTGTGTTCCTATTTCCGTAAATTTTTCGAGATTACATCTTAAGAACCCTAACTTTGTTGATATGGTAATAAAGACTGTTGATTCTTTTAACATTCCACATAATTTAATTGAAATAGAACTTACAGAAAGTACCGTCATTGATAATGAAACAATGCTGGAAAAACTTTTGGAAGATTTTTATACGGCAGGATTTTTAGTTTCGATTGATGATTTTGGAGCAGGATACTCTTCTCTCGGCTTGTTAAAAAGCTTTAAGCTTCATACTATTAAGCTAGATAGAAGTTTCTTTTTAGATGATGACCATGAAAGGGCTGAACTTGTTGTTGAAGGTATTATAAAACTTGCCCACACCCTAGACATTAAAGTAGTTGCTGAGGGAATTGAAGAAAAAAGGCAAATCCAATTCTTAAGAAAAGTTAAGTGTGAAACCATTCAAGGGTATTACTTTGACAAGCCTATACCCTCAGAGATTTTTACCAAAAAGTACATGCGTAAGCAGTAACAACGATCTTAATGTTTTCTACTGATTAGCTCTTCTAAATCTTTTTTACCCTTTTCTAAACCAGTCCATAAAAAGGCCTGTATACCAAGATTAAGAGCTGCGTCAACATTTTCTTGTATATCATCAAAAAAGACAGCCTCGTCAGCCTGTACGCCAAGTCCGTTTAGAGTATACTCATAAATTGCTCTTTCTGGCTTAATAAGTTTAACTCTGCAAGAAAAACAGGCAAAATCAGCTTGTGTGAAAGGTGGAATCTCCTTTTCATATAGGTCTAAAAACTCATATGGCATATTTGAAAGAATTCCGATTTTGTATGATTTTTGCAATTCTGTAATCCAATCGCATACGTCTTGCCTAATAGGTCTCCAAGACTCTAGATCACAACGAGCAATTTTTTCCAGTAATTCAGTGTCCATAGCTTGTTCTATATAACCATCTTCTAATAAAAGGCGCTTGTACATTTCTGAACCGCTTATTATACCCCGGTCAAAGTCAAAACGGTGTCTTTCATAGACAGAGTGGAAAACTTCGGCCGGAACTCCTGAAAGCTTTTTTAACTCTTCGCTTGCATCTCCTGTAGCTGCTTGTGAAATAACATTTCCATAATCAAAAATAATTGCCTTTAACATGAGATTAATGCCTCCAATTTTTCTTTAATAAAATCACTTTTATGTTCTAAGTCTATTTTTCCTGTCTCTAAAACAAGCACATTTGGACTTGTTGGGTCAAGCTTTACCTTGCCAGCACTTGATTTTATTAAACCAAGAATTTTTTCAATAGAAATATTTGAAACTCTTGAAAACTCTACCCTAACCTTACCCATTCTTTCTTTAAGTGTCGCTATAAATAGTTTTTTACAAATAATTCGAATTTGGGCTAAGGCTAAAAGACTTTGCACTTCTTTTGGAATTGGACCAAAACGGTCTTCTAATTCTGCGAGCACTGCTTCAAGTTCTTCATTATCACCTACAGATGCAATTTTTTTGTATATTTCCATTTTAGTTTGTGGTACTGAAACATAGGTTTCAGGAATAAAGCCCGAGTACTCTAGCTCCATAAGAACCTCGTATTGTTCAACATAGGTTTCATCACTTAATCGTTCAACGGCCTCTTCAAGCAAGCGAAGATATAAATCAAAACCAACGGAATAAATATCCCCTGATTGATCTTTTCCGAGAAGGTTGCCTGCACCTCTAATTTCCATATCTTTCATTGCAATTTTAAATCCACTTCCAAGCTCTGTAAAATCACTAATTACTTGCAAGCGTTTCATGGCAACTTCGCTTAACGCCCTATTTTCAGGATATAAAAGGTATGCATAGGCTTTTCTATCGCTTCTCCCTACACGCCCACGTAGTTGATACAATTGCGAAACACCATACATATCTGCTCGATCAATAATTATGGTATTTACATTAGGAATATCAATACCATTTTCTATAATTGTTGTTGCAATGAGAACATGAAAGCCCCCTGACTTAAAACGTCTAAAAATGTCATCGAGTTCGTGGGCACCCATTTGCCCATGTGCAATATCAATACTCATTTCAGGCAAAAGATTTTGTAGTTTTGATTGAATATCATAGAGACTTTCTACCCTATTATGAAGATAGAACACTTGCCCCCCACGTTCAGCTTCGCGTCTAATCGCAGCACAAACTCTATCGTCATTATACGCATCAATTACTGTTTCAATTTCTTGACGGTTTTGAGGTGGCGTTGTTAACAGACTCATGTCACGTATTTTTAATAAACTCATGTGAAGCGTCCTTGGGATAGGGGTTGCACTCATTGCTAATGAATCAATATTAGTTCGTAAGCTTTTTAGTCTTTCTTTATCTTTTACCCCAAAACGCTGTTCTTCATCAATAATCATTAGGCCAAGATCTTTAAAGGCTACATCCTTTTGTATAATTCGATGTGTACCAATTAGGATATCAACATTTCCTGCCGAAACCTTTTCTAAAATCTTTTTTTGCTCTGCCTTTGATACAAAGCGAGACATATGAGCAATTGTAACTGGAAAATCCTGAAAACGCTCTAAGCAAGATTCGTAGTGTTGTTCTGCCAAAATAGTTGTTGGAGCTAAAAAGGCAACTTGCTTTCCCCCCATAACTGCTTTAAATGCTGCCCTCATTGCCATCTCTGTCTTTCCATATCCAACATCACCGCAAACAAGCCTATCCATTGGAAGAGGTTTTTCCATATCACTCTTTATGTCCTCTGAAACAGTAATTTGGTCTTCTGTTTCAGTATAAGGAAAATTGGCTTCAAACGCAGTCATAAACTCACCGTCAGGAGGAAAAGAAAATCCCACGGCAGCCTTTCGTTTTGCATATAGCTCAATAAGTTTTTCCGCTATATCCTCTACAGACTTTTTAACCTTATTTTTACGATTCTCCCAGCTTTTTGATCCAAGTCTATCGAGTTTTGGTGCTTCACCTTCATTACCAATATAACGCTGAACAAGGTTAACTTGCTCAATAGGAATAAACACTGTTTCATTGTCATAGTACTCAAGCTTAATATAATCTCGTTCGTTTCCTGAAACCTTTACCCTTTCTATTCCTTTGAAAAGACCTATACCATAGTTAACGTGTACAACATAGTCGCCAGGATTAAGCTCAACAAAGGTATCTATCACAGCACTTTTTACCGTTTTGATAGACTTTGGTGTGTGCTTGCGCCTACCAAAAATTTCATTTTCTTGTATAACAAGTACCTTTAGTTCTGGTATTCCAAAACCCTCTGATATACTTGAAGGGACAACACTTACGGGAAGAACATCACTTTCAGGGCTTACAAAATCTCTTAAAAGCTCATTAATACGCATTGCTTGATTTGTGCTGTCAGCATAGATAAATACTTGCCAGCCTTCATTTTGTAAAGTACTAAGATTCTCTTTTAAGAAATTGATGTTTCCAAAAAAACTTCTTGGAGGCTCTATATCTAAAATAATTCTTTCACTTTCTGTAATATTATGGGCCTTAATACTTCTAAAAAACAGTTTTTTTGCATGCGTACTCATTATGGTATTAAAATTAAATATCTGAGTTTCTGCTGGTGGCACAAACGTTTCATCCAGGGCCCTTTTATAAAGTGCTGCATACTCGCGCTCAAAGTTTTCTTGCATATTTGATTGCCTGTCATAGTCAAACAACAGTACACTCGTTTCAGGTGAAATATAGTCAAAAATGCTTGATGTATTTACTAATGGATAGAAAAGTTCTTCCCCCTCAGCTTCGCGATGTATATAAAGCTCAGTTAAAAACTTTTCCAACTGCTTTACATAAAAATCTCTTTTTATTTCTGGGATATCATCAATATATTTTTTTACATTTTGCTCCAGAAGTTGCACTAAGTCATCTGTCCATACAAGTTCTTTCATAGGATAGATAAGCAAGCTGTCAAGTTTTTCTATTGAAGCTTGGTTTCCAGGGTCGAAAGACTTAATACTTTCTATAGTATCAAAATCAAATACAATACGATGTGCATATTGCTCGCCTGGCATAAAGATATCAAGAACTTCACCACGTACAGTGAACTCTCCTCTTACGGTCACACGAGGCACTCTAACATAGCCTTGAGATGACAACTGTTCTGATAGTGTTGTAGGATCAAAGTTCTGTCCAACTTGTACCTTAAATAAAAGACTTTTTATATAGTCAGGATTTGGAACAGGTGTTAATGCAGCTCGTTGCGTTACTATAAAAATGGTAGGAACTTGCGTTACGTCATTAGTATCTACACTAGCTAGCTTTGCAAGAACACCAGAGCGCTCACCAAAAATACGCGCACCTTTTGGACATGCTCGATATGGAACAATACCCCACCAGGGCAACTGAAAAATATTAGCAGTATACCCACCATTTTTATCATCAAAAACACTCTGTAAATCAATTAAAAGATTTTTTGCCTCTTTTTCATCTGGAACAATAACAACAAGGTTTTTTTCATGTAAAACATATTCTTGTATAAAAAAGCTGTGCATTCCACCTTGCACACCTTCTATTTCTCTTGGGTAAACAGCATCTGCACCTGAAAGGGTTTTCATAGCTTGCGCTAGCTTTTTCCATGAATGTATGATATAATCTAAGGAATTCATCTAAATTGTCCGATAATGAAGTAATATATAATGAAAAACATACTGTTTTTCATTAGCACCACGAAGGTATTTACCTACGGTAAAACATAAGTTTTAATAGGAGAAGAACCGATTTTGAAACGTATTCTTTTAATAATTATATCAGTTTTTATGATGTTTGCACAGACCCTTTTTGCACAAAATTTAGATGATAGCACCATAATAGGGAGCGCAACAACTAATGTAGAGGGTTTAGAAGTCTCTATATCTTTTCACAACAAAACTATTTACTTCCCTTCAAGTACACCAAACAGCCCCATTTATGTAAATGTAAGCCTTTCAAATAAGGGATCTCAAACGGTAAGATATAAAATTGCAGATGACAGAGCCTTTAGCATCGACATTGATGCAGTTACAATTCGAAATGAACAATTGGATCCAACTGAAAACCTTATTAGAAAAAGAACAACAAGCTCCACAGTATACTTTAGAGAATTAACACTAGAGCCTGGTGAAACATACGGCTTCACGGTAGACTTAAAAGATTTTATTCAAATTGAAAACCCTTCTGTATATTACATAGAATTATTACTTTTTCCAGAATTATATAAATCAAAAATGCAAGTTATTACATCAAATAGACTAGCTTTAGAAGTAAGTCCTGATCCCGTAATTGGCACAAGCACACTCGTTCCAGTGGACTTCGATACTCAGGCATTACTTATCCCTGAGTTTTTACCACCAGATCAAGTAATTGAACACACTATAATTGCCCGACAGAGAAGTTTGTGGGATCAATTTTTCTTATACATGGACATAGAATCAATATATTTTAAAAATCCTCAAAATAAAGTTCGCTATAATAATTCATCTGAGAACGAAAGACAAAACATTTTACAAAACTATAAACTTTCATTAATGAATGATAGAATAGATGCTGAAATTGTAGCAATTCCAGAGCAGTTTGAAATTGAAAAAACTTCGTATACTCAAACAGAAGGCACGGTGACAGTTATTCAATGGTTTAAATATCCAAATTACCGTGAAAAAAAGAGATACACATACTATTTACGTTTACGAAACAATATCTGGCAAATATATGACTATACTGTAGATAATATTGGGACTGAAGAATGAAAATATTGATTATATCTGAGTCGAGCGCGAAGTTAGATTCTTATAGCGATTTTTTTACTAAAAATGGCTTTGACACTATTTGTTACTCATGGCTACTAAAAGCTTTAGATAATATTACAGAAATTAAGCCTGACTCTGTTGTAATTAATGCAATAGACTATCCCCGACACTGGAAAACACTTGTTCAATATGTTAAGTCAGTATATGAAAACATTAAGTCGATAATAATTATAGTTGAACCAGAGTTAGACGACGATGAATTAAAAAAAATAGAAGCACTTGGCGTTTTTCAGCTACAAGAAGATTTTATACACACAGATGAAGGCGCTACTGCACTAGCCATCCTAGATGCAGGTGTTCCGCAATCAGATAATGACTTTAAGGTTCTTGACTATATTGAAGACGAAGACAGACAAAAGCATGTGTTTCTTGAACAGAGCGTAGAAGATTTTGTAAAAGAATTTAATGCATCCCTTGCACTAGAGCAAGGTCTATCTACTGAGAGTCAAGAAAACACTGTACAAAATGAGTACAGTGACTATAATGAAAACATAGAAACCAACAATGAAGAAGTCATCAATGATTCTGCAAATGTAGACATAGAGAATAATACTAATGATGAACAATTTCAAGAGAAATCTGAAACCGACAAAGAAAATGATGACAACGAAGAAGTATACTTTGAGGAAATGTCTTCTGAAGAAAGTATATTTGAAGATGAATCTAGTTTTATTACAGAGAGCTTAGACTATAGTACATGGCTCAGTTGTCCGATTGCAGAAACAGGCGAAATTGTATCAGGTGCAATAGAAAACTATGAGCACCCAATAATTACTTTTAAACCAAATGATTCATCAAAGATTTCATTGTTTTCTTTTGGTAAGAAAATTGAATCATGCACGCTTACAGATGACGGTTACCCCTCTGTTATAACAGTTCAAGTTCAAGGTTTTGAAGAAAACACTATTGAACTTTGTGTTGTAAAATAATTACAAATTACTTGATTTTAGCTGTGTACTTAAGTATACTACTCATATGGCAAATATAGTAGATTATATTGATTGGAGAGGTGATATAACCTTTTCACAATGCCCCTTTAATCATATCGACAGTCTCATTTTATGTCAAATTATGTACATGGATTTTGAAAATATAGTATCGGAAAAAGTACGTACTACAACGAAGCTATCTACTGTATCAAAAGCATTTGATGATAATAAAAAATATAAAGAGAAGTTAGGCAGTCTCATTAACAGTGATACTATTAGTTTTTTTATAAAAGTTGGAAAAACAAAAAGATTTGAAAACATTTTATTATGCGCTTACAGAAATAGTATTGATACAGAAAAAGAACTGCAATTTGCGTCAATGAGCGCACTACTCCCTACAGGCGAACTATGTATAATTTTCAGAGGTACAGATGACACCATTATAGGCTGGAAGGAAGACTTTAATATGTGTTTTAAGTCTCACGTGCCGGCACAGAGTTGTGCTCTTGAGTATTTAACGGAAGTGTGTTCTCAGTACAACCGAAAAACCTATGTCATGGGTCACTCTAAGGGTGGAAACCTTGCTGTGTATGCCTCAGCATTCTCTCCACAAAAATTTTCGCGAAGATTTATTGCTATTTATGAAAATGATAGCCCTGGATTTTTGCCAGAACTATATGATGACCCGAAATTTGTAGCTATTTCAACGAAAATTTGTTCTGTTACTCCTGAGGCTTCAGTTGTTGGCATATTACTACAAAAGGCACACAGTACTACATATATTAACAGCTCAGAAAAAAATGCCATTATGCAACACGATATTTTTTCATGGCAAATTATTTGCACAGATTTCGTTCTAGCGGAAAATCAAAATATTACAAGCGTAGTTACAAAAAAAACTGTAGATACTTGGATTGCAAAGTTAGATACTCAAGAACGAGAACAATTTATTAATGATTTGTTCAGTGTACTAAATGCTTCAAAATCACAAACACTTCTCGGAATAACAAGTGATTGGGTGGCAAGCTCTGTATTAATATTAAAAGCTATGAGCGCATTAGATAAAAAAACGAAAGATAGTATATATAACATACTTAAAATTTTATTACACTCTGTACAAGTTAGTTTACCACCACTAAAGGACTTATTTTCATATGGAAACCAAAAAATCGCAACGAAATAAAACTATTGATTTTGATATACAAAGCGGCAAAGAGTTTTTAGACCGCTGTTTTAGATATACTAATGAACACAGCCTTTCTGCAAATAGTATAAAAAATAAGTCAATTATTGGAGACACCTTCTCCGTAATAAAAGCTTTACCAAGAGGTTTTGTAGACTTAGCAATAGTTGACCCTCCTTATAATTTAGAAAAAAACTATCATGGAAACACATTCAAAAGTACCAATGATTGTGAGTATGCTGAATACACTCGTCTTTGGCTTCAGGCTCTGTTACCTACATTGAAAAATAATGCAAGTTTATATGTGTGCTGTGATTGGAAAAGCAGCCTTGTAATTGGACCTGTCTTATCAGAAATGTTAAACGTTCGTAATCGAATTACTTGGCAACGTGAAAAAGGTCGTGGAGCTTCAAAAAATTGGAAAAATGGCATGGAAGATATTTGGTTTGCAACAGTGTCCTCAGATTATACCTTTAACGTCGAAGCTGTAAAAATGCGCAAAAAGGTTATTGCTCCATATACCCAAAACGGTGCCCCAAAAGACTGGGAAAAAACTGAAGAGGGTAATTTTCGAAATACATTCCCATCAAACTTTTGGTCTGATATTACAATTCCGTATTGGTCTATGGCAGAAAATACGGCACATCCAACTCAAAAAAGTGAAAAGCTACTTGCAAAATTACTCTTAGCAAGCTCAAATGAAAACGATATCATACTTGATCCGTTTTCAGGCTCTGGAAGCACACTCGTTACCGCAAAGAAGTTGCAAAGAAACTTTATAGGCATTGAGCAAAATGAACTCTATTGCGCCTGGGGCGAATACCGACTAGACAAAGCTGAAACAGA
>CAYJOZ010000020.1:0-15956 GCA_964371925.1 uncultured Treponemataceae bacterium
AAGGGTTTTGTCTTCCCTAATAAAACGTTTTTATCAGAAAAAAAGACTTTAAGTCTAAAAACGAACTGTTAAATCAAGTGAAATTTGATCATTAAAATAAGAAGTATGCTTGGCGCATGTATGGTACGTTAATGAGACAAGAATAATACCCCTTGTAAATTTGGCAAAATTTATATATTATGAAGGTATGAAAGTATTTAAATTAGGGGAAGATATACTTAGGCAAAAAGCCGTTGAAGTAGAGCGAATAGACGAAGAAATTACTAATCTTATTGAGCAAATGTTTGAAACTATGTATGACGAAAATGGCATAGGATTAGCAGGCCCACAAATAGGCAAAAATTTACGCATTTTTGTTATTGAGCTTGATGATGAAGTTCGTCGCGTTTTTATTAACCCCCAGATTATTTCAACATCACAAGAAACATCATTTTCTGAAGAAGGTTGTTTATCGATTCCTGGTGTGTATGCAGAAATTGAAAGACCAGCAAAAATAACAATTCAAGCGCTTAACGAAACTGGAAAAATGTTTACAGTCGATGCTGATGGGCTGCTTGCTCGCGCTATTCAGCATGAGTATGATCATTTGGAAGGAATTCTCTTTATTGATAGAGGAGATACAGAGCTTAAAGAAAAAACTATTGAATCTTTTGCAAAAAAACAAGAGAGAAAACTAAAAAAAGAAGCTGAAAAAAAAGCAAAGCAAGCAAAACTTGCAAGTAAGCTAGCGGCAAAAGAAGCAAAAGTGCAAGGAAAGTAAATGCTTAAAATAGTTTATGCGGGAAGTCCGGAAATATCAGCGAAAGTACTTTCTGATTTGGTTGAATCAAAGCAGGCCGAGATTGTTTGTGTGTTAACAAATGCACCCACGGCAAAAGGCCGACATAAAACGCTTGATTCTACATTTGTTGCAAAAGTGGCAGTCGAGTCAGGCCTTTCTGTGCTTGAGCCCGAAAAGCTTGATGCAGAAGTGCGTGAAAAAATAGAGAATTTAAAACCAGACCTCCTTGTGTGTTTTGCCTATGGAAAGATATTTGGGCCAAAATTTATGGCTTTATTTCCAAAAGGTGGTATTAATCTTCACACCTCATTGTTACCAAAGTATCGTGGAGCATCGCCTGTTCCTTCTGCTATTCTTGCAGGTGATACAGAAACAGGAAGTACTGTTCAACGACTTGCACCTGAAATGGATAAAGGTGATATTCTTTTACAGAAAAAAATGGCTTTAAGTGGTACAGAGAATTCTATTGAAGTATTAGACTTTTTGTCAGGGTTTGGTGCAGAAATGATTGTTGACGTATTGCATCAAATAGAAAAAGGACAAGAAAAACCTGTTAGGCAAGATGAAGAGCACGCTTCTTATTGTACGGTTTTTAAAAAAGAAGACGGACTAATTAACTGGGAAAGTTCTGCAAAAGATATTTGTGCAAAGGTTAGGGCTCTATATTCTTGGCCCACAGCTTTTACAAAATTACAGGATTCAATCCTCACAATACATGAGGCTTGTGTTTTTGAAGGCAGTGAGGATATTGTGCAAAAAACACCTGGAACCATAATAGGTATAGATAAGAAACAAGGTATATTAATACAAACAGGACAAGGAATTTTAGCTGTACAAAACTTACAAAAACAAGGCAAAAAAGCAATGGATTGGAAAAGTTTTATGAATGGAGCTAAAAACTTAGAAGGACAGTGTTGCACTAATCCTTAAAAAAAGGCATAATAGAAAAGAGGTACATATGAAATTTTTAAAAAATATAAACCTAAAATTTGATTTTGAAAAACTAAATGAAGTTTTTGACAAAAACTGGAAATTTCTTTTAAAAACACTCATAGTTTTTGTGATACTTACAGGTTTTTCCGCCCTGGCAATATTTTTCCTTTCTGTAAAAAGCCCAGAGCAAGTACTTGTTCCCGATGTTACAGGGAAAGAGCTTACAGTCGCTTTGCAAGAAATGCAGGTAAAAGAACTTTTTCCTAGAATACAGCTTCGATATTCAGACACGAATGAAGAGGAAGGGCTTGTATTAGAACAAAGTCCTTCGGGTGGTTCTATTGCAAAAGCAGGTCGAAGAATTGATTTAGTTGTTAGCCAAGGAGCCGTATTGGATAGAGTTGGAGACTATGTTGGTATGCAAGTTGAAGACTTACGCACACAGCTTCAAACGCTTTTTGCAGCTTCAAATAATCCTATGATTAAAATTCCTGATACTCTAATCTTCCAAGCAGATGAAGCAGAGCCTGGAACAATTTTAGAGCAAAATCCAGCTCCTAACACAAATCTCGCTCGTCCTATTACTTTGGACTTGGTGGTTTCTTCTGGAAAAGCAGATGATGAAGCACGGATTCCAAATATTACAGGACTATCCTTAAATGATGCTCTATTACAATTAAATAGAAATAAAATAATATTTATGTTTACCGCTCAGGCCCTTGAAGAGGGGCAAGAGGCAGGAACAGTTGTTTCTCAAGTATGGCCAGTTGGAGTTGAAACCGTTCCAATTTATACCCGTGTCGATACCGTTATTGCAATGCCTTCAGGGCCTGTTGATGGTGTTGTATACGGGTTAATAGAAGAAACCCTTCCGCAATATCCATATGCATTAAAACTTGATTTAATAGCAACACCTGCAGAAGGGGAACCATATTCAATTGTTAGCTTTTATCACACAGGGCGAGAGCTAACCATTCCGTATGCAGTTCCACATGGCACAAGGCTAACATTAACTGCGCAAGAAAATGAAGTTCTAAGCTTTTTAGTTCCATAATGGAATAGCATTAGAGATTAGAAATAACTGTATTTATGCGCATATTTAAACCGGCTTTTATAAAGTCGGTTTTTTTTGCTTCAAGCATATCTTGTTATATTTAGGTTTCCCTGTTATACTTTTTATATGAGACTGATAATGCTAATATTACTTTTTTCCCAATTATTTTTTTCGTGTGAAAAGGAAGCGCCGAGTTTTGAAAAAAACGATTCGATGCAGGTGATGACGCAAGAAGCAGAAATTATTAAAACTAATATAGAATCTAGTTCTACTGCACCAGAAGAGATCTTAACAACTAACACCACAAGCGAAGAGGTTATACCCTTTGTTGGGACAATTATTGATGCAAATGTGCGTTTACGTGCTAGTCCAAGTTTAGAAAGTGAAATAATTACTCTCTTTAACGAGGGTAGTGAAGTTGAAATAGTAAAAAAAAGTGATGAAATGCAGATTATCGATACAGAAAAAGATTTTTGGTATCAGGTTATTAGCGAAGATAATTTACAAGGTTGGGTGTTTGGGGCATTTTTAGATTATGAACTTGATTTAGACGACCCTATATTAGAACAATCTCTCCGATATGAAACAGAGAATCATCTATTACCAGTAATGAAAAAAGATGTAAAAGATATCTCCTCTATGTATGTTACGAGAAAGGCTGAAACTTTAGACGAACTTCTGTATCTACCCAATTTAGAAAGAGTTGCATTTCGAGAAACAATTGGAAGAAGTAAGCTATCTAATATACGCCCTCTTTCAGAGCTAACAAAACTAACAGACATCGCTTTAGGATATGCAGAAATAAGCGATCTTTCTCCTCTATCAGAGCTAGAACACGTCGACACTCTTTTTTTAAGAGGCAACCCTATTAGTGATATAAGCCCTTTGGAAGAACTAATAAACATTGAAACATTAGATTTAGAGGGAGCTAAAATAAGTGACATTGGTTCGCTAGAAAAATTGATACATATTACTTCTTTGAATCTGTCTTGGAATAACGTCTCTGATATATGGAACTTACAAAATCTTGTGAAGTTAGAAAGGTTGAATCTTTCTAATAACGATATCTCTGATATTGGTGCTCTTAATACATTAAAAAATGTAAGAGAATTATTTTTGAGTAACAATCGTATTGACAATTTAGAGTCTCTTAATGGATTAGATTCTATAGAACTATTAACGTTAGAAAATAATGGAATAGAAAGCATAGGAAGTCTATCAGATTTAAAAAATGTAACAATGTTGTATTTGGGAGAAAATAACATATCAAATGCTCAAGGAATAGAAACTTTTGAAAATTTGAAAATATTAAATCTGAATAATAACAGTGTAGCGGAACTTAGTGATATTTCTTCATTATCTAACTTGGAAGAATTGCATATTCGGAATAATGAAATATCTGATATAAGAGAACTTAAAAGACTTGAAAATTTACGAGAGCTTGATCTTCGTGGAAATCCGATAACAGATATTGGTATTTTAAAAGACTTGCCACAGTTACGTGTCATTGGGCTTGATTCAAGTGTTGATTTAAGTGTGTTTGATGGGAGAGAGATTGCAGTTATTACCGATGATAATGTGCACCCACGGTATAACGTTCTTTCTATTGTGCTTCATGATAATGAGCTTCACCCTATGGATTTATAGAAGCAACAATGTATTTTTATACAAAAAAAATGCATTTTTATACAAAATTTTATTGACTTTTTTACAAGAAATAAGTATACTAAAAAAAATAAAATTAACGGAGAAATAACGTGAAAAAAGTATTAAGCGTATTAGTTATCCTTTTGCTCGTAGTAGGTGCAGTTTTTGCAGGAGGAGCAAAAGAAGTTGTTATTAATGGTGCAGCAGATTTAGACGGAAAAAAAATTGGTGTTCAAGCAGGAACAACTGGTGAATACTGGGTACAAGACAATGTAGCAGATGCAAAAATTAGTTCTTTTAAATCTGGTATTGATGCGGCTCTCGACCTAAAAAATGGATCTATTGATGCAGTTGTATTAGATGAGCTTCCAGCAAAAGAAATTGTTGCAAGAAATGATGATTTAATGATTGTTACAGATCAATTTGCACGTGAAGAATATGCAATTGCTGTTAAAAAAGGTAATACAGAATTACTTAATTCTATCAATGCTACTATTGAAGAACTTCAAGCAAACGGTGGCTATGAAGCATTAGTATTAGCATTTATGCCTACAGATGGAAACATTGTAATTCCTTCTGTTGAAGCTACAGGTTCAAATGGGAAAGTAACATTGGGAACAAACGCAGCTTTTCCTCCTTTTGAATATGTTGAAGGAACAGAAGTTGTAGGTTTTGACATTACAATGGGACAATATATTGCTAACGATTTAGGAATGGCATTGGAAGTACAAGACATGGCATTTGACAGTCTTATTGCAGCTGTTGATTCTGGTGTAATTGACTTTGTTGCAGCTGGTATGTCTGTAACAGAAGAAAGAAAAAAGAATGTTGATTTCTCTGTTCCTTACTATGCATCAGAACAAGTTATTATTGTAAGAAAACCTGTAGAAAAATAATTATCGTAAGAAAATACATTTTTTTATGACAAAAAACCCCTATTCTGTTATACTGGCGGCAATGGGGTTTTTGTTATTTTAAATACACAAAAAGAAAGAATGAAAAGGTAAACATATCGTTGTATCATTCATTAGGAGTTTGCGTTGCAAACTCAGTATTATTTGCTGTTTTACGCATTGATTAAAACAGCATAAAAAAGACAATTTCAAAATTGATATTTTAGTCTTTTTTTAGGAGAAGAAAGTGTTTCAATCATTTTATGACACTATTATTGCAGGAGATCGGTGGAAGCTCCTTTTTGAAGGGTTAGGCACAACTCTTTTTATAGCTATTACAGCAATTGCCATCGGTACAGTTTTAGGTGCTATTTTTGCAATTATGAAAATTTCAAAAAATCCTTTAGCACGAGGATTTGCAACGTTATACACTACTGTTATTCGAGGGATTCCCCTTGCTACACAACTAATGATTTTTTACTTTGTTATTTTTGCCCCATTGGGATTAGATAGATTAGTGGTTGCAGTGCTAGCGTATGGGATAAACTCAGGTGCCTATTGTACTGAAATTTTTAGGGCAGGGATACAAGGTGTAGATATTGGACAAATGGAAGCTGGACGCTCTCTTGGCCTTACAAGATGGCAAACATTGATGAAAATAATTTTTCCACAAGCTGCGAAAGCGGTACTTCCAACATACACAAGTGAGTTTATTGTTCTTGTAAAAGAAACTTCAATTGTAAGCTTTATTGCTGTTATGGATTTAACAAAAGCTGGAGATATGATTCGAAATGCTACCTATAATGCGTGGTTTCCACTTATAAGTTGTGCTGTTTTATACTTGATAATGACATTAGGCTTAACAAAGATTTTTGCTGCCCTTGAAAAGAAAATGGCAAAAAGTGACAGGGGGTAAACAATGGACATGATTGAAGTAAAAAATCTTGATAAGCATTTTGGCGAATTACATGTGTTAAAAGACATTACAGAGACAATTAGACAAGGACAACGTGTTGTTGTTATTGGTCCTTCTGGTTCTGGAAAAAGCACTTTTTTGCGATGCTTAAATAGATTAGAAGAGCCTACGGGTGGACATATTATTTTTGAAGGCTCTGATATTACAGACCCTAAAACAGATATTGACGCTCTTAGGCGAAAAATGGGAATGGTGTTTCAGCATTTTAATTTATTCCCTCACTTAACCGTAATGGAGAATATTACTCTTGCGCCGCTAACGCATAAGTTAATGACAAAAGAGCAAGCAAACGAAAAAGCACTTGTGCTTTTAAATAGAGTTGGACTTGCCGATAAAGCAGATGAGTATCCATCAAGATTGTCCGGGGGACAAAAACAACGCATAGCAATAGTTAGAGCCCTTGCAATGGAGCCAGATGTAATGTTGTTTGATGAGCCTACCAGTGCTCTTGATCCCGAAATGGTTGGCGAAGTTTTAGAAGTCATGAAACAACTTGCAAAAGAAGGCATGACCATGGTTGTAGTAACTCATGAAATGGGGTTTGCGCGCGAAGTTGCAGATGAAGTTTATTTTATGGATGAAGGTATTGTAGCCGAAAAAGGAAGCCCAGAAGAAATTTTTGGAAAACCAAAACATCCGAGGCTTCAACAGTTTTTACAGTCTGTTTTATAACAAAACGGTGCAGTTTTCACTGCACCGTTTTTATTTATATGATATAATAAATCATATTTTCGTATGATTACAGGAGTTTTTATGACTAATAATTTAAAACAAAGAATACTGAAAAGCAAGCTTGCTTTAAACACTCTTTTAACCGCATTTTGGATTATATCTTATGTGCTAAATCCAATTGCAATAAATCTTGCATATTCAGCAAGCGCTTGGACATTCCTGCTTGTTATCACTTCTTACTTAGTAGTAAACTCGCTTGATGTATTATCTGCCTTAAATTTAAGTGCAGTTTCAACTGGAGCAGAACGTATAAACCTACGTCCAATTGTTGCACGAGCAAAAAAACGTGTAGTAATTCTTGTTGTTTTATGGGCGATCTTTTTTGGTGTTACCGTGGCCTCTATGGTTATTTTTAATTATAAAGCATATCGCGACCAGTTTGGTGAGCCTGTTTTAACTGAGTTTTCACAAGACGTGCAGCTAGTGGATTTAGCACAAGTCCCAATTGTTGATAAAGAGCTTGCAAAAACACTAGCGGACAGAAAACTCGGAGAAGACCCCGGCCTTGGCTCACAAGTGTTTGTTGGAGAGCCTGTTATACAGCAAATAAATGGGGATCTAGTTTGGGCGGTGCCCTTGCACCACTCTGGATTTTTTATGTGGCTCAATAACATGTCGGGGGCGAGAGGGTACATTAAGGTTTCTGCAACAGACTTACAAGATATAGAACTTGTAAATACCCCTATAAAGTATCAACCTAATTCTTATTTTTTTGATGACATAGATCGATATGTTCGATTTTTAGGCGGAAAAATTTTCAATGGTCTTACCGATTATTCTTTTGAAATTTCGGACGACGGAGATGCGTATTGGATTATTACTACATATGAAAATAAATGGCTTTTTTCTTTACCGGAAGCAACGGGCGTAATTACGTTAAATGCATCAACTGGAGACATAGAGCAATATGGAATGGACGATATCCCATCTTGGGTTGATCGCGTTCAGCCAGAAAACTATATTGTAAATCAGATAGACAACCAGGGCGAATATGTTCATGGTATATTTAACTTCTCAAACAAAGATAAGTTCATGACAAGCAGACAAACAGCAATTGTCTATTTGGAAGGGAATTGCTTTCTTTTCACAGGTCTTACATCGGTTGGTGCTGATGAGTCAGCAATAGGATTTTTAATGGTTGATATGGTAACAAAAGAATCGAAGCTGTATAGAATAAGTGGTGCAACCGAAACTGCTGCTATGTTATCGGCACAAGGAGCAGTGCAACAGTTTGGTTATTTTGCTACTTCACCAATAATTATTAATCACAAAGGTGTACCAACATACTTTATCACGCTAAAAGACAATTCAGGCTTAATTAAACAGTATGCATTTGTTTCCGTAGAAAATGTCACTATAGTTGGAACAGGAGATACAATTACTGAAGCTCTTAGAGATTATAACAGTGATTTAGGAGCAACAAATACCTTTGAAACTGAGGAAGGTTCTCTTATAACCTTACGTTCAACTGTGTTAAGAATTGCCTCAGAGGCAGGCGATTTTGGGCAAATATATAATTTTATACTAGAAGATAATGAGCAAAAAATATTTTATGCATTACAAGATATAACACCAGAGCTTTCTTTAACGCAAACTGGTGATGAAGTTGAAATTTCATTTTATGAATCGACAGAAGGTTATATTCGCGTAGTTTCCTTTGATAACACAGCCTTCGACCAACTATAATGTTGAGAGCTTTTGAGTAAATGTGCGATTAGGCACATTTACTCAAGATTCTGTAATTTTTTCTAATGAAACATATATTGCAATGATAAAGAAAGCTTATAAAACAGACAGACTTGCGTTTTTGTGATATACTAAAGTATGGAAAAACAAACGGTAATTTGTACCACACTACTTGTTGAAACTTCCCCGCAAGCATTACCTCTTGGTTGTGCTTGTATTGCCTCTGCAATTAAGCAAAAAGTCGATCAAGGTAAGGTTTCAGTCGAAATACTCGATTTTTCAACTGAAGATGTATGTATTGCGCACCTGAGTGATGACAAAAAAATAGAAGTAATTGCAAAAAAAATACTAGAAAAAGATCCGACAGTACTTTGTTTTTCTCTGTATGTTTGGAACAGGACACTTTTAACGGGTGTAGCAAAGTTAATCAAACAAGTACAACCGTCTTTATGTATGTTAGCAGGCGGCGTAGAAGTTACGGCTAGTGCAAAAAGTTTTACAGATGACAGAGACAATCCTTTTGATGTTCTGGTAACAGGTGAAGGCGAAACTGCTGTTTCAGATATTGTTTTTTCTTTTTTAGCTGAGGGGAAAAAACCTACGAGCGCAATTGTTCAAGGCACGCCGTGTAATTTAGAAGAATCTATTTCTCCTTATTTAGATAAAACCTTGGATGCAACCAAGTATTCTGGTGCTTTATGGGAACTTGCAAGAGGGTGTCCATATTCTTGTTCGTATTGCTATGAATCTAAAGGCGAAAAAAAAGTACGTTATATTCCAAAAAAAAGATTGTATGATGAACTCAATTATTTTGTCGAATCTGGCATAAAACAAGTATTTGTTTTAGACCCTACGTATAATGCAGACAGAAACAGAGCTCTTGATATGCTTCGCTATATTGAAAAAAATGCCCCAGATATATTCTTCCATTTTGAATGTCGAGCTGAGTTTATAGACTCAAAACTTGCACGCGCCTTTTCTCAAATTCCTTGCTCTTTGCAAATTGGCTTACAATCTTCAAATGAAAAAGTTCTAGCATTAGTAGAACGTTCATTTAATAAAAAAGATTTTGTTCGCAATATAGGCTTGTTGAATGAAACGGGTGTTATTTTTGGATTTGACTTAATTTATGGGCTTCCAGGGGATTCTTACGAAGGCTTTATAAAGAGTATTGATTTTGCCTTAGAGTTATACCCAAACCACATAGAACTGTTTCAATTATCAGTTTTACCAGGTACCGCCTTACATGACAAGGCAAAAGACTTAAAACTTGCCTTTTTGCCATCGCCACCTTATTTGGTGCAAGAAAGCCCTACATTTTCGAAAAAAAGCATTGAAAAAGCCAAAAGATTAGCAGAGATACTATCCTTTTTTTATACACAAGGTAGGGCGGTTCCATGGTTTTTATCTTTAATAAAGCCGTTACAAAAAAAACCGAGTGTTGTATTGATAGATATTATGCAGTTTGTTGAAGAAAAAAATATTCGAACAAAAAATTGTAGCTTTGACAGGATTGTAGAGTTTCAAAAGGATTTTATCAAAGAACACTATGCGAGAAAAAATGTAAAGCATCTTACTCGTTTTGCTGCGGATTTAATTGATTTGAATGCCGCAATTTCATCGTATATAGCTGATGGCACAGAAAGTGTAGTAGACTTAAATTATCATCCAGATGATTTGCTAAGCCCGTATAGCCAAGATCCAAAATACTTTGTGCAGCATGCCGAAAAATTTTCGTGTAGAGTAGAAGTAAGTAAGCGTGTGGAAGAAAAAACGGGCGATATTTATGAGATTATTTTTTAGGGTTCACGCAGTAGCGATTGGAGACCCACCGAAGGTGTTCATGTTTTTGTAGAAGCGTCGACTACAAAAATATGAATGGAGCGAAAGCGGAAGGTCGCAAAGCGCGACCTCAAGCAGAGCTTGAGGGACTGTCCGTTTAGTTAGAAAGCTTATAGACTTCGCTTAAAAATTCTTTTTCTATTTTTTCTTCTATGGTACGAATTGCTCTTTGGGCTGCCTCATCTTCTGAAAGGTGGGCTTCTCGGCCACTAATTGACCAAGGGAAGAAGGTTTGATTATTCCGACCTACAAGCTCTGTATTTAAGGTAAAGCGAACATACTTGTTATTTTGTGATGAAGACATTTCGAAGGGGGAAATAATCAGTTCGCCATACAGAACGTAGGGTGTAGTTACTGAGGGGATGGGGAAAGAAGATGCTACGCCACTTTTGTAGCCAGCTGCTTTAAACGACTCACTAAGGGCATTTGAAACCCTTCCGTCAACATCGCCGGTTATATAGGTATCTACATAAATTTTTTCTTTTTCTAGCTGTAAAAGAACAGAAATTGCTGTTGCACTTTTGTATGCTAGGGTGGTATTTTTATACATTGTAGGGTTTATTACTGATAGGAGTTCTAAGTAGGCTTCGTTTTGGTATGCAATTTGCAAAGCCTTACCTGCTGATGAGACACCTGCAAATGTTGCCTCGTTATCTATCATAAAAGTTAGTAGTGCATTAATTGAGCTTTCGTTCTCTTTTATTTTTTGAGCATAAAACGTCCCTACTTCTTTTCTGTTTATGAGGGCAAGTGCGTAGGTTGTGTTGTCGCGCGCTGTCCAAACTTCTTGGATTTTTATTCCTGTTATTTCATCTATAAGAGAGCTTGTTTTTACCGTTGTTTCGTATTCTCGATTTTGGGTGGTAAAGTTTTCTTCAAAGCTCTGGCTTGCCGTGCTTGTAGACTCTACTCGTTGTTTTAGTATTTTACTGAGGTTTGAGACAGCCTCAGCTTCTGCTGTTGTTCTATCTTGAGCAAATCCAACCGCGCTAAGATATTCAGAGTCAGGGTATGATTCGAACGTGTTAGTTATCCAGTCAGGTGCGGTGAGTGAGCCTAGTGGTGAAGAAGCACAAGACACGAGAAGTGCTAGAAAAGCACCTAATAATACAAGTGCAGTTTTATTGGTAATTATTGTAAACATACAGCCTCCACAAGATTTACATTATTTGATTTTACAGAAACATTTTCTTTTATTTCTTTGTGTATAATTCTATTATATGCATCATACCATATAACTTCTACGGTATAAAGGCCTTTATCGAGATTTAAACCGCCTATCCAGACAGAAGCGGGAAAGTAACGAGAGGATCGGATGTCTGCTTGCTCAGAAATTTCTGTAAATACATTTGCGGCAACGTTGAATAAGGCGGCCCATCCTGCGGCATCGGAATCTTGTATTGCTGATGTTACACCTTCATTAACAATTGTTTTTGAAACTGCCCGCACAAGTGTTTTTAAGTATAGCAGGCCTTGTTTTTGTTGGAATGTATCTATAGCAATATTTTCAATGCTTTCAAGTTTTTGAAGGTTTCCTGAAAAGGTGGCGCCATTTTGGTTTGTTGCAGAAAAATGGATTGAAGCAACAGGAGATGGGTTTATTACCATTATGGGGAGAGCGAGTTTAAACCATGTATTATTTACCACATTAGGTAGGTGTAAAACCTCTTCTATTTTTTCAGGTGCTCTACCCGTATAGGCAAAAACGTTAAGCCTTTCTTTGTTGTTAGGAATAGTAAATTCTTCTTCTACTGCTTGCGGAATTGGGAAAGGGTATAGTTGTGGTTGCGTTAAAAATGCTGTTTCTATGAATTTTTTATCGATAGCTGCTGAGTCCATTTGACCATTTGAGCGGTACAACAAAAGGCTTACATAGCGAGCAAAGGCTGAATCGTAAAATGATAGAGTTTGTATATCTGGCTCGTTAAATAATTGTGTAGAGTCTAATCCTTCTTTGGCTACGTGTTGTCGTGCATCTTCTAAAGCACTTACATACTTTGTAGAAAGTAGTTGTAATTTATTGTTAAAACGTCTGATTTCAACAAAAGCAGCCTCTGTGTTTCCTAGCTGAATATAATTGAGGGCCATGAAAAGGTTGGTATATATATCTTCAAAATCTTCTCCTGCATAGTCTATGATAGTATCATTTAGTACATAGGATCCAATTGTTTGTGTTATGCTTATAGCAAAGTATTCTTCAATGAGTTTTTCTGCTTGTGAGAGGTGAAGGTTTGATTGTTCATAGTCTCCGCCATAGCGAGACAACATTCCTGCATCAAGGCCGTACAATACTTTGTCTGACTTTCCATACAGTTTATTTTTTTCAGATTCTACTTGGATTTGTGCATTTTCAAAATCGCCATAGTAAACGCTAGCATCGACAGCCGAAAAGTCTCTGCTCGAAGCACAGGATAAAAGAGAAAAAAATATATAGATAGTAAACATAAAAAAAGAAAAACTAAGCCATCTTTTTGATTTAGATGGGCTTAGCTTTTTTGAGAATGCAATGTGCTCTTTTCTCATAGCATCAATCATGTATTAGAAGCGTGTTTTTGAATTTGTAATAAATTTTTTGATTTCTGAGTTTTCACCAACCCACAACTTTCTATTTGTTTCTATGTCTATAAGCTCTGCTGTTACGTAGTATGTTCGTGTAGACTTATTATCTATGGCATCTACAATTGTTTTCACTGAACCTACGAGCATAAAATCTGCACCAGTTTCGTTTGCTAATCGGCTTGCTGTTTCTTCGCTTGCCCATTCCTGTTGTTCAAGGCGTTCTTGGCGTAGTTCATCTCTTTGGTCAGAGCTTGCAACGAAATCTACTCGTCCACTATTAATTAATGCAGCTTCAAATTTTTGAGCTATAATTGATGTGTCTAAGTGTTCATCACTTTGGTTACTGAATGTTCCAACAATTACTACAGGAAGAGCTGCATTGTTTTGGATATAATTTGTAATAGCAGGGGCTGAAACACATTCTTCTACAAGTGACGTGGCAACAAGGCGAACATCTGTATCGTTCCAGTATCCGCTTAAATCTGTTTGTGTTTCTGAATCAATGCGTTCAACTTTTGTCGAAGCGCAACCGGTTAAAAATGCCACTAGGCATACTAAACTTAGTAGTTTTTTCATATTATTGACCTCCAAAAATAAATGCAAAAACCTTTGCATCATCTATTGTGTTTTGTATTGATGAGTATTCGTTTGGCATATGGGCTGTTTCTTCAAGTGTTGCCCATACAACTGCATTGTATCCTTCTAGACGAAGGAATGCTCCAACAGTGCCTCCTCCTATTCCGATTGGACGAGCGGTAATGCCTCGTAACTCTTTTATAGCTCGTGTTAGTTCAAGCACTACAGGTGCATCAATTGGAGTAGGAGGCGTTTTTTTTGTTCTTTCTTCCTCGCAGGTAATGTGAACATTATACTGTTCTTCTATTTTTTTGATTCGCTTTGAAATTTCTTCTCGAACCTCTTCTAGCTCATAACAGGGTAGAATTCTACAGTCCATGTAAAACACATCATCACCTGGGATAGTATTTACATTTGGAACATTTGCTTCTTTTTTTGTAGGCTGAAAAGTTGAATAATTTGACTCAAATATATCATCCGTTTTATTAAAAAAGTTTTCCAAATCATGAAGGCTTAGAGCAAGGGCTGCTCCTGCAAGGCAAGCATTTGATCCGAGGTCGGGCCTTGAACCATGAACTTGCTGACCTTTTGTTATAAGTTTTAAAGGGAATCCTGTTTTTTCTGCTACTTCAATGGTTTCGCCTTTTGAGTCTCCTGAGTCTGGAATTATTATTATATCTTGTCTTCTAAAAAGGTTGTGTTCTTTTAATAGGTATTGGATTCCATAGGCTGAACCTACTTCTTCATCTGCAACAAAAAGAAGCTTAACAGTGAAAGCCGGCTTTAGTCCATTTTCTAGGAATGCAAGGGCTGCAACAACGCCTGAAACTAGTCCTTGTTGGTTGTCTTCAACACCACGGCCAAATAGTTTTCCGTCTTTTTCAATAACTGTCCAAGGGCTGTTTTCCCATTGTTCTATTTCGCCTTCTGGTACAACATCGGTATGAGCCATAATCCAAATGCTTTTTTCATCGCTCATCCCTTCAATAGTTGCTACTAAATTAGGGCGAATGCCAGAAGAAACGCGGGAGTCTGGTGCATCAAAACGCTCTAAGTTTGTGATACCATGTTTTTTTAACCATTCTTCTAAAACAAGAACTTTTTTTAGCTCTCCGTCTCCTCCACTTTCTGGGGCAATGGCAATTTCTGCTGTGATAGTTGTTTGCAAGTCTACTATCGTAGACTTGCTTTCATCGATGTATGAAAGAACTTTATCGAAATCTTTATTTTCCATTCTCAACCTTATTTATTATAAACATTCCATGTAGAAGAAACTAATGTGTCTACATCAGAGCATTCTGCTTTCCAGTTTAATTTTTCGCGAGCAAAGGCAGATGTTGCATATAAACAAGCAGGGTCTCCTGCTCTTCTTTCTACATATTTTGTTGGAATTTCTTTTCCTGTTATTTTACGTGCTGCTTCGAGCATTTCTGTTACAGTGATTCCAACTTCGCTACCAAGATTTACTTTTAAGCTTTCGTTATTTTTAGAAATGAAGTTAAGAGCTTTTACGTGTGCAATTGCTAAGTCTTTTACGTGTACATAGTCACGAATACAGGTGCCATCTCGTGTGTCATAATCTTGACCGAAAACTTGAAGTTCTTTTCGCATTCCACAAGCAACTTCCATAATTACTGGAAGAAGGTTTGCTGGGTTTTGTTCTAAGCCTGTTAAAACACCATCTGGGTCGTAACCTGCTGCGTTAAAATAGCGTAAAGATGCAAATTTTAAGCCTTTTAGTTTATCATACCAGTCCATATAACTTTCAATGTCTAGTTTTGTAAATCCATAGTAGTTTTCAGGATTTTTGGGATGATCTTCATCTATTGGTAAGTATTGGGGCTCTCCAAAAACTGCAGCCGATGAAGAGAATACCATGTATTTGCATTCGTGTTTAACAGCAGCATTAAGTATATTTAGGGTACCTGTTATATTGTTTACAGAGTATTTTTCTGGAACAATCATTGATTCGCCTGCTGCTTTAAATGCTGCTAAATGAATGAAAGCATCAAAGCCTTTTGAAAAAGCATTGTCGAGGTCTGCTGTGTTTAATATATCTCCTTCAATAAGGGCGTTTTGGTCAAATAGATTTTGTTTTAAACCTGATGAAAAGTTATCGAATACTGTTACTTTATGACCATCTGCCATAAGTTCTTTCACAACATGGCTTCCTATATATCCGGCGCCACCAATTACAAGTACGTTCATAAAACCTCCGAGAGTATACAAATAGTTTAGCACAAACAGCTCTTGTTGACAAGACGTGTGTTGGGAAGA